>JAHEMX010000129.1 GCA_024643445.1 Desulfobulbaceae bacterium
CTTTGCTGAAAAAACATATGTCGATGCCGAGTTGATTCATCACAAAGAAAACGGTACGGACCGATACGTTCGTTGCCTAAAAACTAAATTCAGGAAAAAGGATGAAACGTATGAGCTGCATGGAAGAATTCTATCAGATGTTGATCAGGGGGTCCCAGGCCTACGCACGCTGGGATCTGGAAACGTCTACGACTATATTGAAAAGTCGAAAACGGATGGCTGTGCTGTTTCTCCTGCTCCTGCCGATCCTGATTGGCGGGATAGCAATTGCCGCCGGTGATGGCTCGAATCTGCCGGAGGTGCTTGGCGGGAAGAAAGCGTATATGCCTTCGCATTACACCAACCTTATTTTCTTTGCCTCGATCTTTGTCGGCATCTGTGCCGGCCTCATAACCGGCTGCATAGGCGCAGGCGGCGGTTTTATCATAGCTCCGGCCCTGATGAGTGCGGGGGTTAAAGGCATCCTGGCAGTCGGAACCGACCTGTTCCACATTTTCGCCAAGGCGATCATGGGCAGCGTCCTGCACAAGAAACTCGGAAACATTTCAATCCCCCTGGCCGGAACCTTCCTGATCGGATCGATCACCGGCGCCACTCTTGGCGGCATGCTGAACCGCTACATCTACGACCTGAACCCGATACTGAGCGACCTTTTCATCTCTTCAGTATATGTTCTCATACTCGGTTTTCTCTCTTTCTATGCCCTGGCCGATTATCTTAAGGCAAGAAAGGGAGAGACAGCAAAAGCCAAGAGATCGAGCCGTGACGAAGTGATTCCGCCGATGGGTAAACGGTTGCAATCCGTTAATCTGCCGCCGATGCTGACCTTTGATAAGGGAGTCACCCCCGGCGGCCGCAAAATCTCGGCAATCTTCCTGGTTCTGAGCGGTCTGATTGTTGGTCTCGCTGCCGCCATCATGGGTGTCGGAGGCGGTTTCCTGACCTTCCCCATCTTCGTTTATGGTCTGGGCGTTTCTTCAATGACCACCGTCGGTACCGATATCTTCCAGATCGTCTTTACCGCCGGTTATAGTGCCCTGAGCCAATATGCCTTCTACGGTTTTGTTTTCTATACCCTGGCCATGGGCATGCTGCTCGGATCGCTGATCGGCGTGCAGGTCGGATCGCTGATCACCAAGGTGGTGCCGGGCATCATGATTCGCGGTTTTTTCGCCCTGGCGGTCACCGCCGGCTTTATTAACCGTTTCTTTGCCCTGCCGGAGAAATTGCAGGAGCTCGGCTATATCCAGATCACCAAGAGTACCGGCGCCCTGCTCAACACCATCGGCAACTGCCTCTTTTTTATCGTCATCGGCGGATTCACCATCTGGGTGTTTTATGTGTTTTTCTTAAACCTCAGCGAATTAAAAGCAGAGGATTACACTATTAGTATGCGAAAAAAGTTGAAAGTCAGGGGGGTCTCGATGCTGTTGGTCTTCTTTGCCGTACTGGCAGTTATATTCACCCCTATTTTTCCGGGCAAGGTTAATGGACTTGATTATATGGACAATCTGTTCAATATGATTTCCAAGGGTTCATCCTATTTCATTCCTGCCGCACTGACAAACAGCGAAAAGTATGCCGGCAAGATGATAGACGTAACCGTTACCCTGGCCGATGAAAAACAGGCCACAGATACCGCGCAGCTTTTCAAGGCGAGCGGGGCAGAAGTAAGCGTTTCCGGCAAAGATCTGGTCGTGAAGGGCGACCTGGGCCGGATAATGAAAGCGAGCCTTGAGGATGCCGACCGGATGTTTCAGAATAACGGCAAACAACTCAGCGACAAATACGGCATGAGCGCAAAACAGGTACTCCTCAACTGGTGGACCGCATTTAAGGGCATGACGAAGGACCTCACAACCCAGAAAGATTTTAAACAGGCAAAGGCCATTGCCACCATCCAGACCAAGGCTCTTGAGCCTGCATATAACTATGATGGTGTGGATGCCGGCGATTATAAGGCTAATTTCTTCCTTCTCATCGCTGCTCTGATTTTTTACGTTATCTATACACTCTGGTACGGATTTGGTATCATGTATCTTTTCGAAGGATTCGGCCTGAAAATCGGTCATTAATCCTAAAAAATTCGGCGTGTGACAGGGCAGCACCCCGTCACACGCCGGCGATACAGGCAAAGATGGCTATGCGCAGGATCCTCTCCTTTCTCAAACAGAGCCTGTCCCCCCCTCAACCAAGCGTCAGCCCCGAAGCGCTCCGTAACGCCTTCAAGCGAAGATACGAGCATTTCAGGGGCCTCCTGACGGCTAACAACAATGCACTGCAGGCTATGGCCGACCTGGAAAAGATATACTACAGCGGCGAGAGTTACCGGATGGCGGCCATCCATTCGAAAATCACCACCATACTGGTCAATGTCTACAAAATGGTCCGTAATCTCCTTGAGATGTCTGACGGCAAGTATGCTGAACTTCAACAGAAACTGGAAAAGATCAGTTCCGACCTGGATGAAATCATCGAGAAGCACCCACCTTGCCATGAGGGTCCTTTTATCCTGCCCTTGACGGAGGTCAATCTCGGCGCAAGAAACCTGGTCGGCGACAAGATGGCCCGTCTCGGCGATATCGCACCCCTCTCGGCTATCCTGGTACCGCAGGGTTTCGTGGTAACGGCTTCCGCAACCAGACATTTCCTGACCAGCCGGCATATTGACGAAATCAACCGAAAACTGCAAATGCTCGATCCTGACGATCTTGATCAGTTTTACAAGACCTGTGCAGAAATGCAGAAAATAGTCACGGACAGTCCTCTGCCGCCCGATCTGGAAGAACTCCTTCACGTCCACTACCGCCGCCTGGAACAGGCTACCCATCCCGGCTGCCTGGTTGCCCTTCGCTCAAGCGCCCTGGGCGAAGACAGCACCGGCGTCTCCTTTGCCGGTCTGTACCGCACCGCACTGAACGTCGACGGGGAGAAACTCTGCCGCGCCTATAAAAAAATTATCGCCAGCAAGTATGGGCCGAAGGCGACCTCTTACCGACGAAAGAGAGGCTATCGGCACCTGGATATCGAGATGTGCGTCGGCTGCATGGTGATGGTGGATGCCCTGGTCAGCGGCGTAACCTATTCCATGGACCCCTCAGCAGAAAAAAGCACGGCAATCCGCATAAACGCCGCCTCGGGAATTGCCAGGGGGGTGGTGGACGGAACCACCGCCACCGATCTGTTCCTCATCAGCCGGGAGAAACCCTTTCCTTTAGTCCACAAGGAACTGCGGCAGGGGCTCAGTACCTCGGCCAATCAGGAGGCCATGACCGTTTCCCTCACCGATGCTCAGCTCAGAAAACTTGCCGAGACAGCGCTCCTGCTCGAAAATCATTTTGGCGAGCCCCAGGACATAGAATGGTCGTTTGACCGCCAGGGAAGGCTCTTTATCCTGCAGAGCAGACCGATACCGCCGCACAAGACCCAGGAGAAGCAGGAAGCCCCGGCGCCTGGGTACCCCCGGGAAATTGGTGAACCGCCCTTTCTTGTCGGAGGGATCTGTGCCAGTGACGGATACGCCTGCGGGGAGATTTTCCGCGTCGATTCGCCCGAAGAATTGCGCAAATTCCCCCAGGGAGCGGTGCTGGTCCTCCATCACCCAAGCCCTGAATGGGCTCCCCTGCTCGGCCGTGCTTCGGCGGTTATTGCTGAAAACGGAACGGAGGCCGGTCATCTGGCTACCATCGCACGGGAATTCGGCATCCCGGCGCTGTTCAGCCTGCCCCGGGCCATGAGTACTCTCGAGAACGGCCAGGTAATAACAGTTGATAGTGGTGGCCGGGCGATATATCGGGGAAGCAGAAAAGACCTCCTTCGGAAACAAAGGGTAAGAAAAGATATCATGGCCGGAAGCCCCGTGCAGCGAATCCTGACCATGGCCATGCAGCATATTACACCGCTCAACCTGAACGATCCGGCAGCATCACATTTCAAATCATCCTGGTGCGAGACCCTGCATGATATCACCCGTTTCTGCCATGAAAAATCAGTCTCGGAAATGTTCAACTTCGGACAGGAACATCATTTCGACAAGGGATCGGCAAAACAATTGATCGGCGAAGCAGCACTGGAATGGTGGGTTATTGACCTGGCCGACGGCTTCCGGAAGGGGCTCGATGAAAAGACGACAACCGTTCGTATCGAAGACATCGTCTCACTGCCGATGCTGGCCATCTGGAAGGGGATATCGGCCTTCCCCTGGGATGGCCCTCCACCGATCAGCGCCAGAGGTTTTGGTTCCATCATCCTGCAGTCGGCCATGCGGCCGGACCTTGATCCAACGGTGCCGTCAGGGCTTACCACAAAAAATTACTTTCTCATCTCTGAAAATTTTTGCAATCTCAGCGTACGTCTGGGTTATCATTATGCCATGATCGAGACCTATATGAGTGATCTCCTGACCGAAAGTTATGTAACCTTCAGGTTCAAGGGCGGCGCTGCAGATCTCAGACGCAAGGCGGTGCGGGCAAAACTGCTTGCTGATATCCTGCAGAAGTTTGATTTCCGGGTTGAATTGCATTCTGATGCACTGCTTGCCAGGGTGAAAAAGAAGCCGAGGACGTATCTTGAACAGCGGCTGCAGATCCTCGGCTATCTCACGCTGCATGCCCGGCAGCTGGACATGATAATGGATCAGCCGCAGGCGGTTGAACAATACAGGGAAAAGTTTCTGGCAGACATTAAGCTGATGCTTTCCCGGAACTCAACAGCAACTTTCGAAAAATCTGGTCATGAATGAGAAAACAAAACTGATGCTGGTTGACGATGAACCGGACTTCCTCGAAATTATCGGGAAATTTTTTTCCCGCCGGAAAATTGCCTTCGAAACCGCCAACGGCTGCCTGGAGGCCCTTGACTGGCTGGCAAGAGACCTGTTTGATGTGGTCATCATGGATATCAGCATGCCCGGTCTGGATGGATTTAAATGCATGTCCGAGATGAAGAAAGTCCAACCCGAGATCGAGATCATTTTTCTCACCGGACATGCCTCACTGAATACCGGAATCACCTGCATGAAACATGGGGCCTTTGATTATTGCCTTAAGCCCATCGATTTTGCGGAATTGTTTGAAAAAATAGTTCTCGCCAGAAGAAAGATATCCGGAAAAACCCCGTGATCCTGCCTGGTATCATTTTTTGCTGCTTACCTGGCTGATTATCCGTCTCCAGTCATCAATGCGCCCAGGCGACAGGGTGCAGACAGGCCACAATCCCGTTAATAGTACCGGTCTTTCCCGCCGGTACATCCACTCCGAACAGACCATTATTCATGGCGCCGGCCGCTTCCCCGATACCCGATGAGCAGCAGGGCTGTCGGACTGCCCTGCTGTTGAGCGTTTTCGCAACAATCCCAGGCAAAATCCCCCATCCAACAATACTAGAGCAGCTCCACCCGGGATAGACTAAATGATACTTATTGATACCTAAGGATACATATGATACATTATGTTACATTCGATACACTTTGATACGGGTACGGCTCTCGGCCACAACGCCGTATAAAGCCCTCTCATATATCGATACTGCGGAAACAGTATATCAGGCATGGATTGTGCAATACGCAGACAAATACGTTTTAACAAGGATATGAAAGGCAGTTGAAAAACTTAACGATGAGGGTTTGCCATGTCATCCATTGCTCTGTTCCCGTGCCTATACACCCCCGTTACCGGTGTTATCGGCAAGTTGCAAAACGATCTTAAGCTGAAGGCATACAGCGACAGCGACCTGTTTGCCCAGACTCAGGAGAGATTTGGTGTCGATATTGAAAAGCTGCAAAAACTGATGTACGGCCGAACCTCCGTCTTCAACCAGTTCACGCTCGAAAAAGAAATAACCATTAATAGATTCCGCCTGGTATTGGCGGACAAACTCAATGCACGTGAACCATACCTGTTTCATGGTTTTCTCACCTCCCTTATTCCGCTCGAGGTGACGCATGTCCTGCGGGTATTGGTTGTAGACAAGAAACAGGCCAGGATTGACGCTGCCATACAGGAAGGGTTGACCAGGAGTGCGGCAAAAAAAGCGATAAGGGATCACGATATCAATGCCTACAGCTGGACCGATTTCCTTTTCCACAAAGAGGCCTATGACCGTACGCTGTACGACCTGGTGCTGCCGGTGGAAAGCAGGACAGAGAAAGATTTAATTGACGAAATATCAAAATGTTACCACAAAACATCGGTACTGCAAACCAGTGAATCACAGCATGCCGTACAGAATATGCTTCTGGCCGCCGAGGTCGAACGGATACTGCTGCTCAACGGCCATAACATGATCATCAAGGCAAAAAATGGAGTTATCCTGCTGACTGCCCGGCAGAGTGTTCTCAACCACAGCAGCCTGCAGGCAAAACTCACTGACATCGTCAAGCAGGTCAAAGGTGTACAAAGCGTTGAGCTGACACACGGCGCAACATCGAGTGATTCCATTTACCGTAACCAGAAATTTGAGCTTCCCTCCAAGGTTTTATTCGTCGACGATGAGAAGGATTTCGTCCAGACGGTTTCACAGCGGCTCATCAGTCGCGATGTCGGAACCTATGGGGTGTTTAACGGGGAGGATGCCCTGGAGATAATCGCCGAAGATCGTCCTGATGTCATGGTGCTGGATCTGAAAATGCCCGGCCTCTACGGGGTCGAAGTCCTCCGGCGAAGCAAGGAAATGGCTCCGGAGGTCGAGGTTATTATCCTTACCGGCCATGGAACCAGCAAGGATATGAAGGATTGCATGGATCTCGGCGCCTTTGCCTACCTGAACAAACCGGTCGATATCGAGGAGCTGTCGGCAACCATCAAGGCTGCCAATGAAAAAGTACATTCGAAGGCCAAGGCCTGACCAGCGCGGCTAACCTTTCCACCAAAAAAGAGGACATAACCTGACATGGAAAAACAATTGAAAGCCAAAGTCCTGCTGGTTGACGATGAAGAGGAATTCATCAATTCACTCTCCCAGCGCCTTGAAGTACGCGGTCTGAAAGTGACCGGGGCAACTCGCGGCGAGGAAGCGGTACAACTTGTTGATGGGCAGGAGTTTGATGCCATAGTTCTTGATCTGTCCATGCCGGGGATGGATGGGCTTGAAACGCTGAAAACCATCAAGGAAAGCCATCCCGACGCGGAAATAATTATTTTGACCGGCCATGGGACAATCAAGTCAAGCATTGAAGCCATGAAACTCGGAGCCGAGGATTTCCTCGAAAAACCGGTTGATTTCAAGGAACTTCTCGGCAAGATCGAAGAAGCACGGAACAAGCGGATTCTGATTCTCCAGAAACAGACGAAGGATGAAATACAAACGATCCTGAAAAGCAAGGCGTGGTAAAAAAACACGGCCGCCGGGACGGCAGCCTGAACGGTTGCCCGTCCTGTCCGCTAAACAGCCTGCCTCAGGCAGCGATCCGGAATGGGAATAGTCTAACGATGCATAACCGTACGTTTGCCTGGAATACCGAAGAAACCGGAATTCCATACCTATAGGTGAATAGAATGTCTCTACCAAGCGAATCAGCCCTCGACGGCAGTCTCTCGCTGTCGAAAAACGGCTGGGCAAAAATTGCCCTGGAATTAAACTGGAAGCGTATCTTCTTCATCAGTCTCGGTCTCGGACTTTTCATGTTTATTTACTGGTGCCCGCCGTGGCCTGACGCCATCGATCCACTCGGTAAACATTTCGAACTGAGCAAACAGGCCAAGGGCGCGCTGGCGGTTTTCGCGCTGGCGGCCACGTGGTGGGTGTTTGAGGTGGTGCCGATCGGTATAACCAGTATCGCCATTGGTACCCTGCAGGCGCTTTTCCTGATCAGAAGTCCCAGTGTCGCCTTCAAGGATTTCATGGACCCGTCGGTACTGTTTATCTTCGGTTCCGTGGTCATCGGCATGGTCTTCACCAAGACCGGTCTGACCAAACGGCTGGCCTATAAGATGCTCTCCTTCGTCGGAGAAAAAACCAGCATGATCTACCTGGGCTGCTTCGTGCTGACCGCGGGACTCACTCACCTGATGGCTCACACGGCCGTTGCCGCCACCATGTTTCCTCTGCTGATGACCATCCACAGCTTCTATTCAGACAACGGCAGCCCTACCAGGTTCGGCAAGGGCTTATTCATCGGCATGGCCTACGTTGCCGGTGCCGGCAGTATCATAACGCTTCTTGGCGCCGCGCGCGGCGCTGTCGCACTGGGTTTTTACAAGGATATCATGAATGTGGAAATCAGTTTTTTCAAGCTGAGCATGTACATGTTCCCCATCGGCTGGTTGATGGTGTTCCTGCTCTGGGGATTTTTCATGATCTTCTGCCGACCCGAAAAGAGCCGCATCGAGGGCCTCAAGGAACGATCCGGCCGCATGTACGCCGAATTGGGGAAATGGAGCCGCCGCGAGCTCACCACGGTTGCAATCGTCCTGACGACCATCCTGGTCATCGCCTTGAAAAATTTTATTCCCGCGCTGGCCAGCTTTGACAAGACGGCCATCATGCTGTGCTCGACCATTGCCTTTTTTCTGCTCAACATCCTTACCCTGGACGACCTGGAAGAAATTCCGTGGAACATCATCCTGC
>JAHEMX010000130.1 GCA_024643445.1 Desulfobulbaceae bacterium
GCTGATAACACCGCCAAGGGCCGAGACGATGAACCACCTGCTCTGCAGATTGCCGTTGAACCAGGCTCTGTCAACCAGCCTGATACCGGGACCATCCGCTGCTACAATGCCCTGCTGCAGCAATCCCTGGTTGAACTGCTCGACCATGGAGCTGAAGTATCCCATGGCGATCAGGGCCACGTTGGGGTTGCGCCCATCGGCGATGACTTGCACCGTAACCGGATATCCGTTCAGCAGATTTCTCTCGAACTCAGGGCCGATATGGATCACCAGGCGGGCCTCTTCGTTGTCGATGGTTTCGTTAATCTGTTCTGCGTTGGCAAGATATCCAGTCAGGCGGAAGATCCCGGATCCATCGACATGGGAAAGCAATTGACGCGAAAGTACGGAGCGGGATTCATCCAGCAACGCATAGCGAACGTTTTTCAGATCATAGGTCGCGGCATAACCAAAGACGAAGAACTGGAGCAGCGGTGGCCCGATGATGACAAAGCGGCTCTTTTTATCTTTCAGTACCATCATGAATTCTTTCAGCACGAGGGCCACTATTCGACGCAGGCTCTGCATTAGTTCTCCAGCCGCTTGGTGATCTTGCGAAATGCCATGCTGATAAAAAAAACTGCCATTCCTGCCAGGATCAGACCGTTGGGCAGCAGAATCGCCCAGACATCTCCGGCCATAAACAGCGTGTGGCTGATGCTGACAAAATAGCGCGCCGGCACAATGTGGCTGATAATCTGGATAGGCAGGGGCGTACTTTCCAGGTCAAAGATCAGGCCGGAGAGGAAGAATGCCGGCAGGAACCCTGCCACGATGGAGACCTGGGCTGCCACAAACTGGATACGGATGGCAGCCGACAACAGCAGTCCGAAACCAAGCGAAGCAAGCATAAACAGGGAACTGAGGATAATCAGCGCCGTTGCCGAGCCACGAAACGGCACCTGAAATAAGGTTACCGCCACGAAGACGGATAGCCCCATGCCCAGCATCCCGAGAATGTAGTAGGGGATAATCTTGCCAAGCAGGATGTCCACCCGGCGCAAGGGCGTCACCAGCATGGCCTCCATGGTGCCCCGCTCCCATTCCCGCGCCACGACCAGTGCCGTCAACAGGATGCCGATCAGGGTCATGATCAGGGTGATGAGTCCGGGCACCATGAAATTACGGCTCTCCGTTCCCTCGTTGAACCAGACTCGCTGGGCAACGGAGACGGCCGGCGTCCAGGCGGGTTCACCCCGAGCCTTCCGCATCGTGGACCAGGAGCCGACCACATTGCGCACGTATCCCTGAATCAGTCTCGCCCGATTGGCATCTATGCCGTTGACAATCAACTGAACCGTGGCCTGGCTGCCGCTCTGAAGGCGGGAGGTGAAATCGGACTGAATCAGGATAATGCCGTCCGCACGCCTGCCGGCGACCATCTCTTCCGCCTCTTTCATGGCCGCTGCGGGTTTTACCTCAAAATGAGACGACAGCTCGAATCGTGCGACCAGATCACGGGCCATGCCACTGTCGTCCTCGCGGACCACAGCCAGGGGGATATGTTCTGCATCCAGGGTCACCCCAAAGCCGAAGAGAAAGAGCAGTAACATCGGCATCACAATGGCGAGCGCGATACTGCTCGGATCACGCAGGATCTGAAGTGTTTCCTTGGTCAGAATGCCGCGCAGGCGCATGAAAAAGAGAGCGGTCGATTTCATGCTGCAGCTCCGCTGGAATTGGCGGCAGACCGGCCTTGGTCCGCTATCGCGACCGTCCCTTCTGCAAGCGCAATAAAGGCGTCATCCATGGTCGGTTCCGGGTTGTCCGCGGAGCGGGCAAGCGCCCGTATTTCCGCGGGGGTGCCCATGGCCAGGGTGTCGCCCTGGCTCATGATGAGCATGCGGTCACAATATTCGGCTTCTTCCATGAAATGGGTGGTCACTATCACGGTTACCCCTTGTTCCGCGAAGCCGTTGATTCTCAACCAGAATTCGCGGCGGGCGAAAGGGTCCACGCCGGAGGTCGGCTCATCGAGGAACAGAATGTCAGGTTCATGCAGCAAGGCTGACGCCATGGCCAACCGCTGCTTGTTCCCGCCCGGCAGGCGAGCGGCAGGCGTGTCTCGCCAACGGCCAAGACCGAACTCATCGAAGGCCCAGGCCATTCGTGCCTGCAGATGTTTGCGGTCAAGCCCGTAGGCCATGCCGAAAAAGTTCAGGTTCTCGCGAGTCGTGAGCTGACCATAAAGTGAAAATTGCTGGGCCATGTAGCCGAGGCGGGACCGGGCCTTTGCTCCCGAGCGGCGGAGGTCATGGCCGGCAACGTTGATTTCGCCTGAATTGGCTGGCAGCAGTCCGCAGAGCATGCGGAAGGTAGTGCTCTTGCCGGCCCCGTTTGGACCGAGCAAGCCGAAAATCTCACCCCGCCGCACGCTGAAGGTAAGTTTTTTTACCGCTTCGAAGTCGCCGAAGAACTTCTGCAGCCCATGGGTTTCAACAACCACCTCATCCTCTCTGGAGTTATCGTGGACAGGGGCTGCAGAACTGTCAGCTGCCCGGAGGCGGTGATCTTTCCGCGGGATCAGCGACATGAAGGCGTCTTCAAAACTCGGATTGGCCGGCTCGACGGAACCTTTCTCGCCAGCAAGGGCTGAGATGACTGCGCTGTCGCCTTCATTCTCCGTGACCACCCGGATTCTTCCCGAACGGATGGTGGCATCAATAATTCCTGTTCTGCCAACCAGTCGGGTATAGATCCGTCTGGCCTTTTCTCCGGCAGGAGGGGCTACCAGAAATACCCGGCCTGTTACCTGCCGCATGAAATCGCCAGGTGCACTCCGGGCCAGAACCTGCCCTTCATGCAGGATCACCACCTGGCTGCACCGCTCTGCTTCATCGAGATAGGCAGTGGACACGAGCACGCCGATACCGTCCTTTTCAACCAGCTGGTAGACGATTTTCCAGAGCTCGCGGCGGGAGACGGGGTCCACGCCGACAGTCGGTTCGTCCAGCAGAAGAATTCCGGGAGATTTGATCAGGGCACAGGCCAGTCCGAGTTTCTGTTTCATACCGCCGGAAAGGGCACCGGCCCGGCGGCGTGTATAGGCCGTGAGGTCGGTCATCTTTAACAGCCGCTGGAAACGTTCGGCGCGTTCCACGCCCGGAACGCCTTGAAGATCGGCATAGAGCGACATGTTTTCAGCCACCGTCAGGTCTTGATACAGCCCGAATTTCTGCGGCATATAGCCGACCCGGCTCTGAATTTCCAGGGTGTCTTCGGCGCTGTCCAGCCCAAGCACACTCACGCTGCCGGAAGTCGGCAGCAATAGACCAGCGGCAATACGGATAAGGGTCGTCTTTCCGGCCCCGTCTGCACCGACAATCCCGGTCACCTTGCCTGCCGAGACCGTAAAGGACACGTCGCAAAGCGCTTGCACCGAAGTTTTGTTTTTCAGGATGAAGTTTTTCGAGAGCGCATGAACCGACATCACCGTGTCGGCTGCCACCACTCCTGAATCACCTTGTACCGGTATCTCTGAGGAAACGGACATGGCAGCGTTCAGTCTCCTGAATTGGAAGCGGGTTTCGGAGAACTCCTGGTGTTTGCCGGCTCATCCTTGAGGTTTTTGCGGTCGATGATAACCGTGACCGGCATACCGAGCCGGAGCCGATCATCGCCGTCATGCACGAAAACCCTGGTTTCGTAGACCAATTGTGTACGCAGATCCTCGGTCTGCACGGTTCTTGGCGTAAATTCGGCTATCGGTGAAATATAGCCTATCCATCCTTCTACCGGTGCATCTGCGTAGGAGTCGCTGATAACTTTGGCCTCCATGCCGATATGCAGGCGGCCGAGTTCGGGTTCAGGCACGTAGGCCCTCACCCATTTTGGATCGGTGATCGCCAGGGTGAAAACCGGACGGGTTGGCCCGGCCAACTCGCCAGGTTCCAGAATCCGGTTCTGAATGATGCCGCCATAGGGGGCCAGCAGGGTCATGTCTGCCAGACGAATAGCCAGCAGCTTCAGGCTCGCCTGCAAGGACTCAAGTTGATGCTCGGCAGCGGCAATATCTTCCCGGCGCGGACCTTCAAGCACGAGATCGAGAGCCTTCTCGCGCACCTTGAGAACAGATCTTTCGACCATCAGGAGGGATTGGGCATTGTCGAGATCCTGTTTACTGGTGGCACCGGTTCCCGACGTCTTCTCGAGTCGTGCCAGAGCGGCCTCGGCATTGACCGCCTTGACCCGGGCGGCCTCCACCTCGGCGCGTGCCTGCTCAATCTCCTGCGGCCGGCTGCCAGCTTTGAGCCGGTTCACGGTCTCCTGCTGGGCATACATTCTGGCCCGGGTTTCAGCGATTGCCGCCTCAAGACGGTCTGGATTCAAGCGGGCCAGGACCTGCCCCTTCTCGACCTGTGCGCCTTCCTCCACCAGTACCTCGGTAATACGTTCCTGCTCATTGAAGGCGAGATTTGCGTCACGGATGTCGATGGTTCCGTAAATGCGTAACGTGTCTTCATTAACGAGTTGCAAATCGTCGTAGTAATAGCGCTTTCCATAAATTCCCGCGGCGACGATTCCGGCCAGGAGAAGCAGTATAATAATCCGCTTTTTCATGAGGACACTCCATCGTATTTCCCAGATAAACGCTTCAGCCCTGAGGTCTTCTGACGGTCAGGAGTTGCCGGCAGCACATGTTCCCAGCCGCCGCCAAGGGCCCGGTACAGCCGGACCACTTCTGACAATGCCTCCTGCCTCGCCAGCAGCCAAGATTCCTGGAGGATCAGCAGCTCTTTCTCGTTGTCGAGAACCTGAAAAAAGTCGACCAGTCCGGCGTCATAGAGCGTATGCGAAAGCTCGACGCTCTTGGTCGCCAATTTTTGCGCATTATCCAGTCTTTCAGTCTGCTGTTGGCTCCGGATGAAACCATCCGCGGCGTTTTCAACCTCGGCGAGGGCCGCAACGATCCTTTGTTCAAGCGCCAGCCTCGCCTGCTCAGCCTGCGAGGAGCGCACGGCGACGGCGCTGTCGATACGCCCACCCGTCAGGATCGGGAAGCGTATCCCCGGTCCCAGAGAATACATCAGGCTATCGGTATTGAAAATTCCGCCCAGGGTATCGCTTGACAAGGTCAGTATGCCGGAAATCGACAGGGCCGGGTAGCGTTCCGCCTCGACTGCGCCGATGCGTGCAACGGCAGCATGAAAACGGTGGAAGGACTGGCGAATATCGGGCCGCCTGGTAAGCAGATCGGCCGGAAGACCGATGCCGATCAGGGATGGCACGACGGGCATAGCTCCCGTTTGCAGTGCGAGCTCACCTGGAGGTCGTCCCAGCAACACGGTTATCCGGTTCTTTGCTGCGCTCAAGGCCCGCTCGAGCGCGGGAATTCTTGATTTTGTCGTCTCAAGCAGCCGCTCCGTCCGAACTACGTTCAACTCGTTACCGTTTCCAGCCTGGTATCTGCTTTGCGCCAATTCCAGGGTTTTCTGCTGCAGGACGATATTTTTTCGGATTATATCCAGCCGGGCTTCGAGTGTTCGCGTATCGATATAGACCAGCGTCAGTTCGGCCGCAAGAGAGACCTTCATTGAGTGGTAATCCGCATAGCCGGCCCCGATATCTTCTTCTGCTGCTTCAAGCAGCCGCGTTGTCCTGCCCCAGATATCGAGTTCCCAGCCGGCCACAACACCTGTCGAATAGACTTCTGCAGATTTGCCGGGCGGCAGCCCCAACAGGGTAACGGTCTTATCACCGGTTGCGGCAGCGGTGTAGTCGAGTGCTGCCGCCAGCTGCAACTGATCGTCGGCAGCGACGACACCATAGCGGGCCCTGACCTCGATAACCCGCTGCCAGGCTTCTTCCAGGGCAAGGCTTGACGAGAAGAGTTGATCGATCAGGCCGCTGAGCTGGTCATCGTGGAATTGATCCCACCAGGTGGCCGGCGGCTGCTTATCGGAAAACGGTTCATCTGCGATCTTCGCTGCCTGCCAATTCTCCTGCATGACAGGGGCGACGTCCGGTTCACGGTAGTCCGGCCCAACCGTGCAGCCGGAGAGGATGCCCAGCAGCAGGAGCAGTGGTAAACCGGCGATGGCCGAAAGTTCCTTGGATTGTAATCTCATTGGTTTTCCTCCACCGAAGAGGTGTCAGAATCTGCCAGCCGGTTCAGGATACTTCTGGTATGTTCAATGATAATTTCCCTAATTTCTTCAGTCTCATTCAGATTGTAACCGTCCATCTCCAGAGCCCTGACAACCGTCTCCCGTGCTACCCGGAAAGCCAGTATCTGCCCGATAATGGCCATGGCGCGAAGTGTTGCCGTTCGTTTGCACGAATTGCCCGAGATGACCATGAGGAGCTGAGAAACAGCATCCAGGGCAGAGGACATAAACCCGGTATAGATAATGTCATAGGCGGCAGTGGGATACATCTGTTCCCGAAGGATGATCCTGGCCACACGGGGTGCTTCGGGTGAGCCGACCATGAAAGTGATGAGCTGGACGACGAATTTTTCCAGCAAGTCGGTTGCCTGCTCCTTTGACAGAGGTCCGGAGCATGATTCTTTGGTTACCTCCTGACGGACCCGATCTATCTGATCTGCTATCAGTCCAACGGTATGATAGACGACAGCCGTATACAACCCTTCCTTGCCAGTGAAATAATAAGGTATGGCGGCAATGTTGACACCGGCTTCACTGGCGATCCTACGGGTGGTTGCGGCATCGTAACCATACCGGCCGAAGACATCCATGGCTGCTTCCAATAGCCGTTTCCGGGTTCTGGTGGTGGATTTTGACAGGTCTTTCTGCGCTGAATGTCTGGTCATGGCAACTCCTTTTGCGGGTATACGGCATAATATAATCAATCGATTGAATTAATCAAGTGATCATATTTGTTCGAGGCCCGCATACCCGGACTCTTCAGTGATGAACAAAGGTGTCGCCTTTCCGGCCAAACCAGTGATACGGGGAAGCAGCCGACCTGTCAGGCAGGATATTCAACGATTGCGATGTTATTGAGAATGATAAAGACAGACAAAGGCAAAAGATTGCTGGTGATCAGCGAGGTGCGGTTTTCCAGGCGCCTGGAATACGGGAAGGGGGGGCGAAAAAGAGGTGGTGCCAGCCTCAGGTATCGGCCACGCCGCTGTCAATGCCCTTGCTGTATAGGTTCGCCGCAGCCAGCGTCAGGGCCAGCACCGAGGGCCCGATAATCAGCCCCCAGAAACCGAAGGCGCTGATACCCCCCAGTATCGCCAGCAGAATGAGGATCTCATTCATCGTATATTCAAAACCGAACATCTTCTTGAGATATCCGATGAACACCATGCGCAGGATATTGTCGATCAGAAACCCCATGACCACCCAGGTAAACAGCAGGATGACGGCCGTATGCATGAAATGTCCGGCGAGCAGCTCGAGCACCAGTACCGGCACATAGACAAGGGCCGCGCCGACCAGCGGGATAACGGAACAGAAACCGGCCAGAACACCGAGGTACCAGGCATCATAGCCGCCGATAAAGAGCATCAGTACACCGAAGGCGATCCCCTGGGCGGCCATGTTGAACAGGGTTCCATAAAAAACAACCGCCACGGTTCCGCTGCATTCCCGGTAGAGATACCTTTCATGACGGCTGCTCATAGGCATAAGATCCGCGATAAAGAAAAGGATTTGTCCGCCGTAGAGATTGAAGAGAAAATAGAAGATCAGGATCCAGACAATCTGTCCCAACAGGGCTCCGGCGCCGACAAGCAACCCTTTTCCGCTATTGAAGGCCACCTCGAGGGCCGGACCGCTGATAAACGACAACCCCTCGTTCTTTAGTCGCGCCAGCGGCGCTTGCAGAAGCGAAAATCTATCCAGAAAGACAACCGTCTTATCGATAATCTCGCTCAGCGTCTGCCTGATCTGGTCCATATCCAGCCCGCTCATCTGTTCAAGCGTCATCGATACAAAATAGACCAGTGGAGCGAATATCATGACCAGAAAGAAAAGGGTCAGCAGAAGAGCCGCAAGACCACTCCTGCTCTTATGGATGAGACTTTTTTCCCTGGTGCGGGAAAAGAGTTCGCTCAGTGCGGAATAGACATGGCTGGTGGCCAGTGCCAGGACTGCTCCGACGAGCAGGTAGTGCAGATAGGAACGAAAAATGAACAAGGAGGCCCCGATCAAAAACAGGGTGAGCCAGGCAAGAAATTTTCGGTCATCGATCGTGTTATGGTCCATCTCTCCCCTTCTCCCTCCGGCCGAGACTTACGGCCATTTCATGACAGGCCGCCCCCATTGGAGGCATCATGCACACCCTTGAGTTTTACTTCGCCCGGCAGCCCGCCCAGCCGCCGTATCACCAGGCACGCTAACGAACAGCACTGGCCAGACAATCAAACCACCGAGATGGCCTTCTGTATTTTTTCCTTCTGCTCCTTGTTGTACTGCTCGAGCTTTTTCATCTGTTCCCTGTCCAGCGTTTCCTGCAGCGAGTCCCTGAGGTCTTTGGTCAACTGCTCAAAGTCCTGACTGAACTTATCCCAGTTCTTTGCTCCTTCCTGCAGCAACTGGTCGAACAG
>JAHEMX010000619.1 GCA_024643445.1 Desulfobulbaceae bacterium
GGTGGTTGATTTGCCGGCCGGCACCATCGGGTAGACACCTTCCTCCCGGGAAATCTTGAAATCCATCAAAACGGTGTTGTCGGTGGCAAGTGCTTCCTTGATCACCGCTTCTACTTCATCCTTCTTCGTGGCCCGCAGCCCGACGGCACCATAAGCCTGGGCCAGGGCGACAAAATCAGGCGCCACGTCCATGTTGGTCGAGGCGTAATGCTTATCGTAGAAAAGTTCCTGCCACTGGCGGACCATGCCGAGGAAATGGTTGTTGAGAATGGCGATTTTCACCGGGCATTTATACTGCATGGCGGTGGCAAGTTCCTGGATATTCATCTGGATTGAGGCGTCGCCGGCAATATCGATGACCGTTTTTTCGGGGAAGGCCAGTTTGGCGCCGATGGCGGCAGGAAAGCCGTAACCCATGGTGCCGAGTCCGCCGGAGGTGAGCCAGTGACGAGGATGGTCAAATCGGTAGAACTGGGCGGCCCACATCTGATGCTGGCCTACCTCGGTGGCGATGATCGCCTCTCCGTTGGTCAATTTTTCCAGCATTTCTACGACATATTGAGGTTTTATGACGTCGTTTCCCTCGTCCGTATAGCTCAGCGGGTGGTGTTCGTTCCATTCCCTGATCTGGGCAAACCAGGCCTGGTGCTTGTCTTTCTCTTTGAGCAGGGAGATATCCTGCTCATTGTTGAACCAGGTATTCATCGCGGTGAGCGCTTTTTTGCAGTCGGAGACGATCGGCACCTCGACCTTGACATTCTTGCTGATCGAGGTCGGATCGATATCGACATGAATGATCTTGGCGTTGGGAGCAAAGGTCTCGAGGGTGCCGGTAACCCGGTCGTCAAAGCGCGCGCCAATGGAAATGAGCAGGTCGCACTTGGCTACCGCCATGTTTGCCGTGTAGGTCCCGTGCATGCCGAGCATGCCCATGGACAGCGGATGGGTGCCGGGAAAGGAGCCAAGCGCCATCAGTGTCGGGGTAACCGGGATATCGAGCTTGGTGGCCAGCTCAAAAAGTTCCTTGCTGGCATCAGACAGGACGGCGCCTCCGCCGACATAGAGCACCGGCTTTCTCGCCTCCATGATCAGGCGGCAGGCCCGGGCAACCTGGTCCATGTCGGGATCGTAGGTGGGCCGGTAGTTGCGCATCTTGATCGGCTTTTTCTCCTCATAGGGGATGAGCTGTTTCATCAGGTCTTTGGGCAGATCGACGAGTACAGGTCCCGGCCGGCCGGTACGGGCGATGTGAAAGGCCTCACGCAGGGTCTGCAGGAGATCCTCCTTGGTCTTGACCAGGTAGTTATGCTTGGTGCAGGGCCTGGTGATGCCGACAATATCGACTTCCTGGAAGGCATCGTTGCCGATCATCGGGGTCGGTACCTGGCCGGTGAGAATGACGACCGGTATCGAATCCATGTAGGCGGTGGCAATGCCGGTAACGCCATTGGTCGCTCCCGGCCCGGAGGTCAACAGGCATACCCCGACCTCACCGGTGACCCGGGCGTGCCCGTCTGCGGCGTGCACGGCGGCCTGTTCATGACGGACGAGAATATGCTGAAGGTCTTTACAGGCCATCAACTCGTCATACAGATCGATAACGGCTCCGCCGGGATAGCCATATATTCTTTTAACGCCTTCTTCCAACAGGCATTTGACTATTGCCTGGGCTCCGGATAGCTGTGTCATAGCGCTTTTCCTCTGCTTTTTGTTCCTTTCTCAAAGCGGATAATCCGGGAAAACCCGGCTGTTTAGATCGAACCTGATACTATAGAAATCTCAGCCAATTATGTCAACCAGCATTGAATTAGTATGAACTATTACCTGACCTTGGCGAGAACGGGAAGGCGCCTGTCTGCGGCATGCGCTGTAAAAATAGCCTTGACAACCCCTGATAGGCGGGATTACTTTATGTTAACCATTTAGAATTCAGCAATTTAGAACCTTAGAAATTCATTTCCTGTTTTATAAGAATGAATTTCGTGAAGGTACTTATCCCCTTTGTGGGGCATTAGTACCTTAGAAATTCACTGGTAAGAAGTTCGTGAAACCGTTTATCCCGTTTATGGGATGAGCGCTGCAGCCCATAGAGAAAAAACAGGATACATCATGATTTCAGGTCTGCCTCTGTCTCTACTCCTGGTACTACGACACAGCACCGCGGTGTGGGTCGGACCATTGTAGCGTCAGTCAGACCCCGATAGCCAGGCCGCGGTTTTCATGACCGCGGCCTTTTTTTTTCTTACTTTGATACATCAGCAGGAACAACGGGAGATCCAATGAAACCGCAATCAGTAAGCAAATACCGCCCCTATCCACGGGTACAGTTGCCGGCCAGAA
>JAHEMX010000131.1 GCA_024643445.1 Desulfobulbaceae bacterium
ATACGAACAGGTTTGCCCATCCCCTTATTGATACACTTGCGCTTGAAGGCATAAAGCTGATGTGCAAGAATCTCGAGAAAGCCGTCACTGATGGTAATAACCTTGAGGCTCGGTCGGCAATGGCGCTGGGCAGCATGTACGGAGGCTTATGCCTCGGCCCGGTGAACACGGCAGCGGTCCATGCCCTGGCCTATCCGCTCGGGGGGCTCTACAAGGTTGCGCATGGCACCTCCAATTCCGTACTCCTGCCCTTTGTGATGAAATTCAACCTGCCGGCCTGTAGTCCTCGCTATGCGGCTATAGCGCGTGCCATGGGGCTTGATGCGACACTGCCTGAAGAAACGCTGGCCAGAGAGGCGATCAAAGAAATCCGGGCGATCTCAAATCGCTGCGGTATCCCCGGAAATCTGCAGGAGCTTGCTATACCGTCGTCGGCGATTGAGGAAATGGCAACAGCCGCTCTTCTGGTTCAGCGGCTACTCGCCAATAACCCACGTGAAGTCCGTTTGGAGGATGCGGTTGCTATTTATGACGCCGCCTATCGCGGGGATCTCAATTGAGAAGCATGTTTATAAATAGACGGAGGGATTCAAATGATTGATTTTGCCGATAAAAGCATCATTGTCACCGGCGGCGCGCAGGGAATCGGCAGGTCTATAGCAGAGCATCTTCTCAAGCACAATGCGGCAGTGGTGGTTGCCGATTGTGACGACGAGGCGGGAGCTGAACTGATCGAGTATCTCGATAATCATCAGAGACTCTGCTTTATTAAGACGGATGTACGATCCGAGGAAAGCGTAATTGGTTGTATAAAGCATACGGTGAAACAATTCGGAACGATTGACGGACTGGTTAATAATGCCGGTATTGCCAGATCAGCAAATGCACCGGTTACTGAAATGAGTATCGAGGCCTGGGACAATATGCTGAGAACAAATCTGACCGGGGCCTTTTTGATGGTGAAACACGCAGCACCCTACCTGGCCCGGCAAAAAGGTGCAATTGTCAATATCAGTTCAACACGGGCGTTACAATCTGAAGCCAATACCGAGGCTTATTCCGCCTCAAAGGGAGGCCTTGTCTCTCTTACGCATGCACTGGCGATGAGTTTTGCCAACAGCATTAGAGTCAATGTCATTCTTCCCGGCTGGATCGATGTTAGTGGATTGAAAAAGAAGGGAAAGAGGTTTCCGGCACAGCTCACCAGGGACGATCATCTGCAGCATCCGGCTGGCCGGGTCGGTGTCCCCGACGATGTTGCGGCTCTTGCAGCCTACCTGCTCGGTCCTGAAGCAGCTTTTATCACCGGACAGTCATTTGTTATCGATGGGGGAATGACCAAAAAAATGATTTACGTGGAATGATTCGTTCTGAGTGAGATGCTTCTTGTTCTTTCATTTTTCACCTTACTGCCGTGACTTTGAATCAAATGCGGCACCATAACAGATGGTGGCAGCTTGAATGCAATAGGATGGTTTCATGATCATGCCGTTCATTCTCAAGAATGGGATCGAGGCGGCTCATCTTTTCAATACTTTGTCATAATAGTTTTTCAGGGACAGCCGCTAGATCCTGAAAACCAAAGTTGAATTGAAAAATAGATATTTCAGGAAAGAGGTGTCCATGAAGAGTTACAGAAAACAATTATGGTTTGAAATTCCTGCCAGAAGAGGATTTGTAAACATTACTCCTCAGGTCGAAACCTGCCTGTTAGAGAGCAGGGTGGAAGAAGGACTTGCTCTCGTTAACGCGATGCACATAACCGCCTCAGTATTCATCAATGACGATGAGCAGGGTCTGCATCACGATTACGATGTCTGGTTGGAAAAACTTGCCCCGCACGAGCCCGTGAATCTCTATCGCCATAACGGTTATGAAGACAACGCAGATGCCCACATGAAGCGGCAGATCATGGGCCGTGAGGTGGTGGTTGCGATAACCGGCGGAAGGCTGGATTTTGGCAGGTGGGAACAAATTTTCTACGGTGAATTCGATGGTCGGCGAAAAAAGAGTGTACTGGTGAAAATAATAGGGGAATAGACAAAAAAAAGTCCTGTCGATGATTGGTCATCGACAGGACTCTCCATTTTTATGAGGTGCCGTTATCAGGCTATCGCCGGTTGTCTTGTCCTGAAGAACGGCATGATCATTTCCCCTGCAGTTTTGGTTCCGCTCCGGACCTGATCTATTACCGAGAGTTTCCCGTTTTTATGCATCTCAAGATATTCCCAACACTCTGGTGAATCTGCGATCGCTTCCATGAAACCGAGATGCTGCGCGTGTCCGGCCTTGTAAGAGTTTACATGTCCAAGCAGAGGACAGCCGAGCAGGGTGAGATCTCCTACCAGATCAAGAACCTTGTGACGGATGAATTCATCCTGATAACGCAGACCGTCTTCGTTGAGAATCGATTTCCTGTTCCAGTGAATAGCAATGACGTTTTCAAGTGTCCCGCCCAGGGCAAGCCCGTTGGCCCACAGTTCTTCCACCTGTTCAACATAACCAAAGGTTCGCGCCCTGGCGATTTCATGATGAAATCGATCCGAGGTCATTTCGATATGGTATTCCTGCGTTTTTATCAAGGTGTCATCAAAACTGATTTTTCCGGTGATCTTAAAACCATCGTAAGGAGTGACCGTTATGTAACTGTCGCCTTTTTTATATTTGATTGGTTTGGTGATTTTCAGAATTTTCCGGTATGCGTTCTGCTTGAGCTTTCCGGCGCTTTTGACCAGCTTGAAGAAAGGCTCGGCACTGCCGTCCATGATGGGAACTTCGCCTGAATCAAGTTCTATATCGGCGTTGTCTATCCCACTGCTTCTGAGCGCCGCCAAAAGATGTTCGGTGGTGGAAACGGTTACGCCGTTGTCACCGATGGTGGTCGCGAGTCTCGTGTCCACGACCTTGTCCATGTGGGCCTTCACACAAATATTCTTGCCGAGATCTGTCCTGAAGAAGCGGATACCGCTGTCTACAGGAGCGGGCTTCATGGTGAGATTTGCCGTCCTGCCGGAATGCAAACCGACGCCACAACAACTGATTTGCTGCCTGAGCGTATGCTGGTTGGGCTTTAGAGAAAATGCCATATTTTTTTATCTTTTATGGGTGGTATCGTTGATGAAATAGTGACGTGTAAAAGACATATGCAATTACCAGGCCAGCCTGAAAAAGAGAGGAAGCAAGTAAATTGAAAAAATATTTCATTTAATAACAAAGACATAGATATCGAGTGCGTGATCTGCAACCGGCTTCATGGCGTGTCGCAAAAAACACATAATGTCTAAAAAAACATAGTTATTCATGTTGTTTTGCAGGATGACCGTAAATCATTCGGTATCATCCGGTCAAGGATAAATGTGTCGAGCTGCGGATTCTGGGGAATATCCAGAACCGGCACGAAAAAAGGCAAAAGGCCCGGTCGAAGTGATCGTAGCTTCGTCATATCTTTTTCCGTTGTCAAAAAGCCCAGTGCCTTGCCGGCTGCAGCCTGGTCATGAAGAAAAAGCAGGTCTTGTTCGGAATAGCCATGGTGATCCGGATACGTTTTTAGAGCCTGGCTATCAACAGAAAACTCAGCAAGAGAGGCCTGAAAACGTTCTGGATGTGCAATCCCGCAGAAGCTGAAAAGGGGAGCGGGAATTTCTCTGACAGCAATTATTTCAGTGCTATAGCCTGCGGGTGTCGGGATATATTTAATAACCCGGGAGTATTCTCTTCCAACCGGGATGACCGGTTTATCTGGAAATCTTGTGGAAAGCAGCTCGGCGCATTTGGTCGAGCGGGCCATATTTGCTGCGGTTGATCCGGTAAGAAGAAATGCCGAGCAGCGGTTCAAGGCAGCTATCGGCTCTCTCAGGTCACCACCAGGAAAAACTCTACTGTTGCCGGCAAAATGATCGGTATCAAAAAGAACAAGGTCGATTGAACGTGACACCGAAAGATGCTGAAATCCGTCATCGAGAATGATGACATCGCAACTGTAGGTCTTGATGACTTCCCGGCAGGGAAGAATACGTTTTTTCCCGGTTGCAACCACGATGCCAGGCACCGTGCTGGCGATCAGAAAAGGTTCGTCTCCGGCTGCCACAGCATCCAGCAAGACCGAGTTCCCATCTGTTACGATGTTGACATGTTGGCGGGCGATTCCTCGATATCCCCTGCTTATGACTGCGGGACGATAGCCTCTTTGTTTCAGAAGCCTCGCGAGGTAGATAACCAATGGTGTCTTGCCGGTACCGCCCAGGGTAAGATTTCCGACAGAAATAACCGGCACCGCCAACTGGTGTCGCTTGAAAATGTTGTGTTGATAAAGAAAGGCCCTGAATTTCATAGCCTGGGCGTAAAGAGGACCGATGGGGCGGCCGATGGCAAACAGGGTCTCTTTTTTCAAAATGGGCATAAGATACGGAAAATCAAAACGTTAAGGCGCTTTGTGTGCATACGGCAAGGAAGATGATAGCAAAAAGTACTCGCTGCACGTTGCTTTTTAGCGGTTAAAGCACATTTTTTCAAGGGCGTGGTACTCGCATTATCATGTTGCGTGCACTAATATAATGTATTCTGTTTTGCAAAATTGGTCGGAAACGACTAATATCGCCTGATGTCGTGCTCAGCTTTTCTTCAGAATTGCTGGGAAATTTAATCAGCATTAAAAGACTATTTATACAAGGAGAAACTCATGAGAGTAATGTTGAACGGGAAGTTCGTCGCAGCAGTTGCCGGTTTGATGATGGCAGTAGCCGTTCCGGTCTCAGCCTTTGCTGCCGGAGACACCATAAAGATAGGTGTGGCCGGTCCCCACAGTGGCGACCTGGCCTCTTATGGGCTGCCGAGTGTCAATGCCGCAAAACTTGTCGCCGACCAGATCAACGCAAAGGGCGGCATAAACGGCAAGAAAATTGAACTTCTTATTGAAGATGACGTATGTAAACCGGAAGTTGCGACAAATACCGCAACGAAGCTTGTTTCAGATGGAGCCCAGGTGGTTCTTGGCGGAATCTGCTCGGGAGCGACCAAGGCCGCTCTGCCTATCTATATGGACGCAGGCCTTCTGGTCATGTCACCCTCGGCAACAAACCCTCCTCTAACCCAGAGCGGTGAGTATAAGAACTTCTTCCGCACCATTGCTCCGGACGATGCCCAGGCCCAGCTTGATGTCGATTTTGCTATCGGCAAGCTTGGTTACAACAAGATTGCCGTCGTACATGACAAGGGAGACTATGGTAAGGGCTTTGCAGAGTTTGCCAAAAAATTCCTGGAAGATTCAGGGAAGGCCGAAGTCGTTTTATTTGAAGGCGTAACCCCCGGCGCGGTCGATTATTCTGCAATCGTTCAGAAAATCAAGCAATCCGGTGCCCAGGCCGTCATTTTTGGCGGTTATCATCCTGAGGCTTCAAAGATTATCTCCATGATGAAAAAGAAGCGGCTTGAAGTCGATTTCATCTCCGATGATGGCGTGAAGGACATCACCTTTATCAAGGTTGCCGGTGATTCCGCCGAAGGTGCCTACGCTTCAGGTCCCAAGGACACCTCGAACAATCCGCTTTCCATCGCGGCCGTTGAGTTGCACAAGAAAACCTTTGGCTCCGATCCGGGTGCTTTCTTCGAGAATGCCTATTCTGCTATGCTTGCCATGACCAATGCGATAGAAAAAGCAGGTTCCACCGATCTTGCTGCACTGAAAAAGGTTCTTCAGTCGGAAAAGGTAGAGACGCCGCTCGGTGCTATCTCCTTTGACCAGAAGGGCGATGCCATTGGTGTCGGATTTTCCGTATACCAGGTTAAGAATGGAGCTTTTGTTGAACTCTAGTCAGGTGTTACCTTTCATCGGGTAATTACCTGGGACAGATCGAATTGATCTGTCCCAGGTAATTTTTTTTAGGCTCTCTATGGATTACTTTATTGAACTATTCTTCAGCGGCTTGACTCGAGGTGCAATTTATGCATTGATTGCCCTTGGTTATACCATGGTCTACGGCATTATCGGACTGATCAACTTCGCGCACGGCGAAATTTACATGATCGGGGCCTTCACCGCTTTCATCATTGCCACCGTCCTGTCGATTCTCGGTTTTCCCGCTATCGCAATTTTCGTACTGGCCGGTTTTGCCGCTGTTATCTGGTCAGCATCTTATGGCTATACAATTGAGAAAATAGCCTATAAACCGCTCAGGCATGCACCGCGACTCTCGCCTTTGATCAGTGCCATCGGTATGTCGATTTTCCTGCAAAATTATGTACTGCTGGCGCAAACTTCTGATTTTCTGCCTTTTCCCGGTCTGATTAAAGATTTTCAATTTATGGAACCGATCGCCCATATCGTCGGCTCCACGGATCTGGTAATCCTGGTCACAACCACGGTTGTTATGATCCTTCTGACCTGCCTGATTAAATATACGAGGATCGGCAAGGCGATGCGGGCAACCTCCCAGGACAGGATGATGGCGAGGCTGGTCGGGATCAATGTAAATCGCATCATCTCAGTGACCTTTGTCATCGGTTCAGCTCTGGCAGCCATCGGCGGACTGCTCATTGCTTCGCATATCGGGCAGATTAACTTTTATATCGGCTTTATCGCCGGAATCAAGGCTTTCACCGCGGCGGTTCTCGGCGGGATCGGTTCCATACCAGGCGCCGTCCTTGGCAGCGTTGTCCTCGGTTTGACCGAAAGTTTTGCCACCGGTTATGTTTCAAGCGACTACGAGGATGTTTTCGCCTTTTCCCTGCTGGTTTTAATTCTGATCTTCAAACCGTCAGGACTTCTCGGCAAAGCGGATACCCAGAAGGTGTGAACGTACCATGATTACCTTTGAAGAAATAAAACGCTCCCTGCTCATTTCTCTGTGGTTTGTCTTTTTGACCTTTCCGATCATGGTCATCAGGGTAAACTCCATAGAGAAGATCGTCGAGTGGCGCTGGATGAATATCCTCTATGTGGCTGTCGGCAGTTTTGTTCTTTCCATGGTTTTTCGTTATTTCATGAAAAGAAAGGAGATGCAGGCCGGGGCCAAGGATGATGATCAGGACACGCTCGGACAATCCTTTGTTCATAAAATTCTGTCAATTCCAAAATACCGCAACATGCTGTACGGCGGGATACTCATTATCGCGACGGTCTACCCGTTCGTATTCTCCACCTACCAGATCAATATCATGACCACCGCCCTGATGTATGTCGTTCTCGGCCTTGGTTTGAATATTGTCGTCGGACTCGCTGGGCTGCTAGATCTTGGCTATGTCGCATTTTACGCCGTCGGAGCCTACACCTACGCCTTGCTTAATCACCAT
Source organism: Desulfobulbaceae bacterium (assembly GCA_024643445.1). Classification (GTDB taxonomy): domain Bacteria; phylum Desulfobacterota; class Desulfobulbia; order Desulfobulbales; family Desulfocapsaceae; genus Ww85. Next base: position 7,288 of record JAHEMX010000131.1, read on the forward strand.
TTCGGACTGGGATTCTGGATTGTTCTGCCTATCGGCGGCTTGCTCGCCGCATTTTTCGGCATCCTTCTCGGTATCCCCGTTCTTCGGTTGAGAGGTGATTATCTCGCCATCGTGACCCTTGGCTTTGGAGAAATCATCCGCCTTATTCTCGAAAACTGGGGAGAGTTTTCCCAGGGGCCAAGCGGTATTTCAAATATCTCCAGACCCTCGCTGTTCGGCCTTGATCTCCCCCTGGAACAGGCAATTATATATCTCTATTTCCTGATGATTCTACTGGTTATTTTCACCATCTTCTTTGTCAACAGGCTACAGGACTCACGACTCGGCAGGGCCTGGATAGCCCTCAGGGAAGACGAAATTGCCTGTCAGGCAATGGGTATCGACAAGATGAAAACAAAACTGGTGGCTTTCTCTCTCGGAGCCTTCTGGGCTGGTATTATAGGTGTCGTTTTTGCTGCCAAGACGACGTTCATCAATCCTGCCAGTTTCACCTTCCTGGAATCGGCTATCATCCTGTCCATCGTTGTTCTTGGCGGTATGGGCTCGATTATCGGCGTCATCATTGGTGCCCTGGTACTCATCCTGATGCCTGAATATTTGCGGGCTCTGTCAGAATACCGGATGCTTGCGTTCGGCGCCATTCTCGTCTGCATGATGGTTTTCAGGCCGGAGGGCATCATCTCCAGCGTACGGCGGACGTATACCTATAAACCTCAGAAAAACAGCAACCGTTCCTGATATGTCGCAGCCAATTTTAGAGGTCACCGGTTTGACAATGGATTTTGGTGGCATACGAGCGCTGAATGACCTTGATCTCGATGTGAAAAAGGGAGAAATCGTTGCCCTGATCGGCCCGAACGGAGCCGGAAAAACAACGTTTTTCAACTGTATTACCGGTATTTATCAGCCGACGAAAGGAAAGGTCTTTCTGCATCGCACCGATTCCGGAAAAAAGGTGAGCCTTCTCGGTTTAAAACCAAACAAGGTGACAGAGAAAGGTCTTGCCCGGACATTTCAAAACATCAGGCTTTTTTCGCAGATGACGGTGCTGGAAAATGTGATGATCGGCCGGCATTGCCGGACAAAGTCCTTTATCATCGGCGCCTTGCTGCGTGATCGCGCTACATTGAAGGAAGAGAGGGAAATTGTCTCTAAGAGTAGTGAAATCCTGGAAAAGGTAGGTTTATCTCAGTTTGTTAACGAGTTTGCAAAAAATTTGCCTTACGGG
>JAHEMX010000620.1 GCA_024643445.1 Desulfobulbaceae bacterium
CTGCCGTATATTCTTGGCGATGATGGACTGGGCCGGCACGACCGACCAGTTGATAACGGCCTGAATATCCCGGTTGGCCTTCAACTTTGCGACAAGCGCGGTCAAGTCGTTGGCGTCCTTGTCGTACACCTCACTGACGACGATGTCAATCTTGTACTCCGGGGCAATCTCCGCCAGCTGCTGTTTTCCCGCCTTACCAAAACCGGTGTTGCCGGTCACCACAGCGATTTTGTTTATGCCCATGCCGTTCATGGTCTCAAAAATCTTGCGGGCGGCGAAGGAATCGCTCGGTGCAGTCTTGAAAACATGGGAGCAACGGGATTGACGATCAGCTCGGCCGAGGCGCAGGAAAGCAGGATAACGCCGGCATCCTCGACCAGTTTTTTTATCTTCAGCGTTTCACCGCTGGTTGACGGGCCGATGATGGCAAACACCTTATCCTCTTCAATCAGCTGTTTTGCAAAAGAAATTGCTTTTTCGGGACTCGCCCCACTATCCTTGATAATGAGGTTAATGGTTGTACCGTTGATGCCCCCTGCAGCATTGATTTCATCGGCCAGCATCTTTAAAGACCGTACTTCCGGACCACCAAGAAAAGACGCGGGGCCTGTTTCGGCCAGAATGGCTCCTATCCGGATCTCCGCAGCAGTTGACTGAGAACTGGGGATGACGAATACAGCAAGCAGCAGAAGCAATGGAACGACTATCCTTAAACCGGTTACTTTCATGTCTCTCTCCTTGAAATTTATCCCTTACCGACCAGATTAACGAACTCCTTCAGCGTCAATATCAAGCTGTTTTACTTACTTACCGGACCTGATGCTTGTCAAGGAGAATCAAGTATAATTATCCGGCGCACGTGACCGTGGCAATCCCTTTTCATCAATGGTATATACAGGGCGGAACTATTTATTATAATGCCGGAAAGACGGATAATGCAGGATCATACAGAACAGGAAACCATGGATACCAAGAAGCTCATAAACATTGCCAACCAGCGACTCCTCAAGGTAACTGAACGTCCCGAAATCGTTATGGAACGTGGCGAAGGAATGTATCTTTTTGATACAGAAGGCAAGCGTTATCTCGATTTCATCGGCGGCTGGGCGGTCAACAGCCTCGGGCACAGTCCGAAAGTCCTCACCGAAGTACTGGCCCGCCAGGCGGAAAAACTGATCAACGCCAGTCCCGCCTTTTATAACCGGCCCATGCTCGAGTACGCCGACCTGCTGCTCTCGCACTGCTGTTTCGATCGTGTCTTTTTCACCTCAACCGGAGCTGAGGCAAATGAAGGTGCGGTAAAACTGGCCCGAAAATATGGCAAGCTCAAGAAAGACGGGGCATCGGAGATAATAACGACATGGCATAGTTTTCACGGCAGGACGCTTGCCATGATGGCTGCTACCGGTAAAGAGCAGTGGCAGAAGCTCTTCGAACCGACGCCAGGCGGCTTTATCAAGGCGACCTTCAACGACCTGGAGTCAGTAAAAAAGGTCGTCGGCCCGGCAACCTGTGCGATCATGGTCGAACCGGTCCAGGGTGAAGGCGGTGTGTACAGTGCTGCACCTGAATTTATAGAAGGACTCCGCGAGTTGTGTGACCGGGAAAAGATCCTGCTGATATTTGACGAAGTCCAGACCGGCATGGGTAGGACCGGAAAACTGTTCTGTTATGAGCATTATGGTATCGAACCTGACATCATGAGCCTTGGCAAAGGTATCGGCGGCGGATTTCCTCTCGCAGCCCTCCTGGCCAAAGAGGAACTGAACATCTTCGAAGCCGGTGATCAGGGAGGAACCTACACCGCGCAGCCGCTTGCCATGGCAGTCGGATATGCGGTACTGCGGGAACTGCTGGACAAGAACCTGGTGGAACACTGCAGGCGTATGGGAGCGTTGATACAGGAGAAACTTGAGGCGATCTCAACCCATACCGAGATTCACCATATCCGTGGCAAGGGACTGCTCCTGGCCTTTGACCTGGCAAGCACCCCGGCACCTGACCTCGTCGGACGCTGCCTGCAGGACGGACTGCTTCTCAATGCGCCCAAGCCTGCCAGCATCCGCCTGATTCCGCCGCTGATTGTCTCGGAAGATGATATTGATCAGTGCCTGGCCATTCTGCTCAAGCATCTCGCCTGACAGCAGGTAGAAACAGGCAGCGATACGGGTTTGCTACTGGGAAGCTCATTGAAAACATGCTGTTCGAGAGGATGTCCGGTTTTCATTTTCCATTGACAGATCGATATGAGGCGGCTATGTATCACGGTATCAGGGTGTCGCACAGACACAAGAGGGAATCCCGTGAAAATCGGGAACGGGCCCGCCGCTG
>JAHEMX010000621.1 GCA_024643445.1 Desulfobulbaceae bacterium
CCAGGCGGGTCGTTTTTGTAGTCTTAGACACAGGCTGACAGAAAAGGGCAGAAACAGTTTGAGAAAGGGAAAAGTGATTGCGGTTAAGAGCACAATGGCCGCCACCAGATAATAGCCGTTGTGGTAGAAATTGATACACGTGTCGATAACATTGCCGTCTTGCTCGAGGCCCAGGGATGACAGGGTCATCAGCGGGAGGAATAGTGCCGGAAGATAAAGCAGGAGCCCGGTGAAGCTGAGGATGAGCACACGGTTGATACTGTTGGTGCAGGCCTTGCTGATGGTGGCTCCGCACCGGTTGCAGGCAAGATAGTAGCCATCCGGAACGGCGGGCATCACGACCAGCAGGTCGCAGCCCGGACAGGCACTGAGCGTGAATGTTTGCTTGATTTCCTCCGGGGTGGGCGGCAGGTTGGTTTTCTCGTGGGGAAGCATTATTAACAAACTGTTATGTTAGCAGTTTACCCTCTTGATTGATTCTGGCTATAGTAGTTTGAATAAAGTAGTTTGTCATATATTTAATTGGCAGGCAATCAGCGATACAGAGGGTGCAGGGTGGAGATGACTTCGTGAAACAGAGTAAAACGGACAAGCAGTCAATACCATCGGAACAGGTTGTCAGGGTGAGTATTGAGACTGACGCTCAACTGGCCGATACCCTGAGTGACCACCTGGTCGGGATGTATGACGCAGCAGTGGAATTTGTGGTTGACCAGCCAGGAGCCAACACGGTTGTTCACGGATTTCTGAAGATGACCGCGTACTCGGATGAAAAACGCCTTCTTATTGAACGACAGATTGCTGATTATGCACTTGAAATAGCGGATATATTTCAAGTGCCCCGGCCGTATGTCCAGACAGAAATCATTGCCGATCAGGACTGGTCTGAAAAATGGAAGGAGTATTTTAAACCGTTTGAAATTATTCCGGACCTGATAATCGCACCAAGCTGGGAACCTTTTGATCCGCCTGTCGAGGCGAAAGTCATTACGATGGATCCGGGCATGGCGTTTGGAACGGGGCATCATGCGACCACGAGGCTTTGCCTCAGGATGCTGCAGGACGCCGTTCGAAGAAAAGCTGGCTGCAGCCTGCTCGATGTGGGAACGGGAACGGGTATCCTCGGCATGGCGGCGGTTCTTTTCGGCGCAGGCAGCGTCCTCGGTGTTGATAACGATCAGGACGCCGTTTCCGCAGCCCGGGAAAATGTCAGCAGAAACGCTCTCCAGGATCGGATGCGTGTATCCGGGAGGGGAATTCAGGAAATTGACGAGCGTTACGACCTCGTTGTCGCCAACATTGTCCATGACGTACTGGCAGCATTGGCTGATGATCTATCCCGGTTGACGCTGCCAGGCGGTGGCCTGGTTCTTTCCGGATTGATTCATGGGGAGCAGACAGAAAGTATGAAACGTTGTTTTCTGGCAAGGGGCTTTACCCTGAGTGAAGAGTTGCTAGACGGTGAATGGGGAGCGCTGAGGCTCAAGAAGATCGGAGAAGCGGGTTAAAAGAGGCGGTTTCAGTGGTGTATCTGAGAGTTATGAAAAGATCTCCATCGACTCCCTTTTTTTAAAAAAGATTATAAAAACAATGGTAAAGAAGCAGCCATGAGAAGGTTCTTTGTACAACCGATTTCCCTGAAAGAACCGGTTATTGCCCTTGGGAGGGAAGAGTCTCGCCACCTGACCCGGGTCCTTCGCCTGCAGGTTGATGACGAGGTTGAGTTGCTGGACGGGGCTGGAAATCTCTATTGCGGCAGGGTTCAATCGCTTGGCGAGGTGGTCCTGGTGGGGGAACTGAAAAGACAGGAGGCCGCAGCTGAAGATGGAGCTACCCTGTGGGTCTGCCAGGGCGATCTGAAGGGGAAAAAGATGGACGTTGTCGTGCAGAAATGCACCGAACTTGGTGTCAGCCGATTACTCCCCTTCGCCAGCAGTCGCAGTCAGGGCCGGCTTGATCCCGGACGTAGCGAGCACCGGCGGGAGCGCTGGGAGACCATCGTCAGGTCAGCCTGTAAACAGAGCGGTCGCTTGAGAGTCATGGCCTGTGAGGCAGAGGTACCATTGCCGGAACTTCTTACGAAGCGCGCGCTGCCGGATCAAGCCATGAAAATTCTGTTCTGGGAGGAAGAGCATGCCTTTCGCCTTGGCGATCTCAACGTGCAGATGGCGGAGAAACCGCTTTGCCTGATGCTCGGTCCCGAGGGCGGATTTTCCGCTGCCGAAGTTGAAATGGCCCGGAATAACGGCTGGCTGACCGTCAGTCTTGGCAGACAGATACTTCGGGCGGAAACGGCAACCATTGCTGCGGTCGCGATAGTGCAGCATC
>JAHEMX010000622.1 GCA_024643445.1 Desulfobulbaceae bacterium
TTGGCATTGGTGCCGAAGAGAAGACTCGAACTTCCACGAGGAAACCCCCACTAGACCCTGAACCTAGCGCGTCTACCAATTCCGCCACTTCGGCATTAGTGTGGTGAATATGCTTTCCAAAGCCCCTTTTGTCAAGATTTTCTTGACCGGGGGTGAAAAAGAATCGCTGGAAAAGAGATAATGAAACTATTCTGGAACCTGAAAGAAATAGCTGCTCCCTTTGACCGGCCCTGCGTAACCATCGGCAACTTTGACGGTGTTCACCGTGGCCACCAGAAAATCTTTTCCGAGGTGGTGCAGCGTGCGTCCGCTAACCACGGTACGAGTACCGTGGTTACCTTTGATCCCCACCCGCTGCAGGTGTTGAGACCGAGCGGGATCAAACTCATTTCAACGATCGAGCAGAAGATCGAACAGATCGAGAAGGCCGGTATTGACTGCCTGGTGATCATTCCGTTTAATCGCGAGTTTGCCGCGACGAGTGCCGAGAACTTTGTCCAGCAGGTTCTCATTGACTGCATCGGTATGACGGAGCTGGTGGTCGGTTACGATTATGCGTTTGGCAAGGGACGCAGCGGTGATACCGCCTTCCTGAAAGAGCAGGGGCGTCAGAGGGGGTTCCCGGTCAACATCGTCGAAGCCTTTTATGAAAATGATATGCTGGTCAGTTCCACCAGGATCAGGGATCTTGTTCATGCCGGTCGCATGATGGATGCCCGGAAACTTCTCGGAAGACCCTATCAGATCCGTGGACAGGTGCAGGTGGGCAAAAAACGCGGCGGTAAAGAAATTGGCTTTCCCACGGCCAACCTGCAGGTAAACGAGGAAGACCTGGTTCCCCGAATCGGTGTTTACGCGACACAGGTGATCTGTGAGGGAAAGTGTTACGGGGGAGTTCTCAATGTGGGTTATAATCCGACATTTGGTGAACAGCGACTGGTTGCAGAAACCCATATCTTTGATTTCAATAAAGACATTTATGGAAAGCCGATAAAGCTGAATCTCCTCAAGTTTCTCCGCGACGAAAGGAAATATCCCGGGATCAGTGAGCTGGCCGAGCAGATCCGCAATGATGTCATTGAAGCAAAAAAGGTACTTGAAGCCAGTCAACGGGAGTTGCTCATTTCCTGCACAGCCGAGGGGCATGACGAGCCGCGGTAACAGGATTTGCAGACGAATCGGTTTCTAGCCCCGAGATTGCATGAACATTTTCAATGCTTGAAGCAATAATTGTGAGAATTCAAGAGCGTATTTTTGCTACACAATGAGAGTGCCCTTCCAGAACCCTGGTTCAGTCGCTTGCCTGAACTAAGAGAAAAGGTTCCTGAAATATTGGGGTTCGGCTTGCAAGTGCTTGCCGGGTGTCTATAGTGTACCGCGCGAAATGATTGGGAGGATATGAAGCCCCTTTTGTCCCGGGGAAAAGACTCCGGGATTTGCTGATTGTCGGCAGGAATGGCCGTGATGCCGGTATCGGAGGCAGTCAGCTGGGCTGTTTTTTTTATAATGATTACAGAGGTGTGAAATGTCAGAGCAGTTGAAAGAAGATTTGCCGGCGATTATTGCCGAGATGGAGAAGACGTGCGACGAGTTTCCGGATAATGTCATGGCGCGTCATCACCTGGGACTTGTCTATATGAAAGCAGGCAGGGTAGAGGATGCCATCAAATCGCTGAATAAGGCGATATCCCTTGATCCGCAGTCTGTGGAAAGCATGATCAACCTGGGAGCTATTTATTTCGGCCAGGGAAACCTGACCCGGGCCGAAGAGTTGAACAGGCAGGCCGTCTCAGTCAATCCTAAAGCGGCTCAGGCTTATGTGAATCTAGGTTTGATCAGTCAGCAGAACAACGACCTCGAAACGGCTATCGCTCATTACGAGAAGGCCGTCAGGATTGATGAGAAGCTGGCAACGGTCTGGATTAACCTCACTTCGGTTCTCACCATGAAGGGTGAAGATGAGCGGGCCCTGGCGGCAGCCCGGAAAGGGGTGGCGCTGGAGGGTGATTCCCCGCTTGCTCACAACAATCTGGCTGTCGCGCTCTATTTCAGCGAGCAATTCAGCGAGGCGCACAAACATATGGAAAAAGCCAGGAAACTGGGATACTCTGTTGATCCGAATTTTGTCGCCAGCCTGGAAGAGAAACTTGCCTGAAAAACGGCTCTGCCGGCAGGTAAAGGGCTGAATCAGTTATGCAACACAATGTTATTATCAAGCGGCCCTGGTGCCCGTTCTGCGGGCAGAAGGTCAAGAAGGCCGAAGACGTCCCGAACCGGAGAATGAGCGAGTTCACGGTGGGCAGGTGTTCATGCGGGGCGGTATAT
>JAHEMX010000623.1 GCA_024643445.1 Desulfobulbaceae bacterium
GAGCCCTGGACGTGAAGGAGATAGGCGTCAAGGGGATCCTGCAGGTAAACGAGTTCATTTCCCTTCAGCACCTCGAGGGTTTCGATTTCCCGACGATTCCAGTAGGGGATCATTCTCCCCCTGTCATCGAGTCGGCCGACTTCCTTTCTGCCACGAGCCGTATCGCCGGTAACCAGGGATGCGGGGATTTGGTAAAGCGGATAGACAAACGGCGGGGTGCGGGTCAGGCTTCCGGCGAATAGCGGTTCGTAGTAGCCGGTGACAAGAACATCCCCGTCTTCATTTCTTCCCGCAGCTTCAAAGACATGGAAGTGATTCCTGATGAGCTGTCCCAGCGCAAGAGGTTCAGGATTCAGCGCGAAAGAGGATTTGAAAAACAACAGCGACTCGACAAGCTCCGCAGAGGAAAACAGATGGTTGCCAATCCGCACGCTGCTTTGTTGAGGAAGGGTTCTCAGATAATCGAGCTGATGATCGATCGCCGTTAAAAGAGTCTGGGCCGGTGCGTCGTCGAGATAGATAGGGAATTCGGACTGAGGTTGTTCAATAACGTGTTCCTGCAGGGTACAACTGCCGAGAATGAGGTACAGCAGGAGGCAGAAAAAAAAGCGGGGAAAAATGAATAATGGCCGGCATCTGTTTTCAGGATGAATACGCACTGATCGATGCCTTTGGCTACTCGAGTCTGATTGCTTCGGCGAGTTCGGCTACAGCCATGGCATAGCGGTTTGAGTGATTCCACTCGGTAATTGCCTGGAAATTAGGATATCCGGCGACGTAGCGATAGCCGCCGCCATCCGACGGAGCAAGTTCAAGACCGATAATAGTCAGTCCCTTATTCCCCGGCGGTGTCGGCAGTTCAATACCCTGGCTCTCGCTCACTGTTTTATAGTCGACCTTGCCCTTTCTCCCCTTCAGGTTGGCATCGATCAGTTCCTGACTGTTCAACTTTGACCCGACGTCGATATAGACGGGTGTATTGAGTGTGTAGCCGAAACGGTGAAGGTAATTTGCAATTGAGGCCAGGATATCTTCGGTTGAATTGAAGATATCCCGTGTCTGATCGTCGTCGAAACTGACGGCATATTCATGAAAACTTGACGGAATGAATTGCGTCTGGCCGAATGCACCGGCGTAGGAGCCCTTGACTTCAAGCGGATTCATGCCGTTTTCCCGGCATACCAGAAGAAAATAGATAAGCTGCTTTCTGAAAAATGCGGAGCGCCTCGGGTAGGCATCAAAGAGGGTGTTCAGCGTCTGGAATACAGAAAAACTGCCGCTGTGGGTGCCGAAACGGGACTCGATCCCCCAGATAGCGACAACAATCTCCTTGTTTACGCCGAAATGGGCTTCGATTTTTCTCAGCAGATCAGCATGCTCCTGCAGCTTTTTCTTGCCGGTTGCTATTATTCTTGAGGTGATAAAAAGAGGGCTGTACTTGTAATAGGGCTTTGCTTCCCACTGCCGGTCCATCAGTTCAAGGACTGTCTTGTCTATGGCAACTTCGGTGAAGAGGGTCTGGAGTTCTTCCTTGCTGAACTGGTACTCCTGCTGCAGTTCAGCAAACAATTTCTGGTAGCGCTCGCTGGTGGTATCAATGGCCTGTCCGTCTTCCACAAGGTCAGCGGCTTTCTGTTTTTCCGCCATGCCGGAAGATACCATGGGAGACAGCAGCAGCAAGAAAAGCATGCATAAGATGGCCGGAAATCTTTTATGCGCGAAAAAAAGGCAGACTCCCGGTGGGAGCCGGAAACAGATTTTGCAGGTACTGGTTGTCTTGCTGAAATGGTTCATATCATCATTGGTAGGTCTTGTTGAACTCGTTTATGAAAGAGTTGAGCAGATCAATGGGTAGAGCATTGATGCCAGCTGCACCGCCACGTCCTCCCCCGCTTGGAAAGGATCGGCAGAGGATATCTGCGTTACAGCAGTTATCGAGTGGGGCCCGCACACTGACGCGCAGTGTTCCGTCGCTGTTCTCGGTAATAAGAGCATGCGCTCCGGCGGGATTTTCACGTGCCTTCAGGTTTGCAAATACGCCGGAAACCCGCCTGGCCCAAGGGCTGTCGGGAAACCGGAAAATACTGTTGCTGCCGTTGCTGGCAAAGAGCGGTTGTGAGAGTGCCAGGCTCATGTCGTTATCAAAACCCAACCGCAAGGTTTTCAGATACCCGGACTGCCGATGAAAATCGAGTGGATTGGCGTATTCCTGAACATCACGGTACAGGTTCGCGGGCGGGAAATAAAGATCCTGAAGGTCTGCACCATAGCCGTTATAATTGAGCAGTTCTCCTATCTCCCTTAATTTGCCTGTCTCGCCTT
>JAHEMX010000132.1 GCA_024643445.1 Desulfobulbaceae bacterium
CGGGCAGCTCGCCGGCCAGCTTACCGGAGCAGAATATGGCAGATGACCTGAAGGGCTCGCATGGACTGCATTTTATCAAGCAGAGTTCACTCTCCCGTCCAACCATCAGGAACATGGTCCGGTTTTCGAGCGCCCCCGGCCCCCCGGTAAATAAATATCCAACAGCGGCCAGATTTGCACTCCCGCGCACTCCGTGGCGACTGTCCGAGGCCAGGATCCAGCCGCTGCTGCAGCAACGCAGATCCCTGAGAAAATATGCGCTCAAGCCGCTTCAACTCGCTGATCTCTCCTTCATTCTCTGGTCCTGCCAGGGAATTACCGCAAAAACAGGTGATCATGCCTTGCGGACAACCCCATCAGCCGGTGCGCTCTATCCCGTTGAAACATACCTGAGCGTCCAGAACGTTGAAGGACTTGAGGCCGGGATCTATCACTTTGATCCCGATTCATTTGAACTTGCCCTTATTGCAGAGAAAAACCAGGCGTCAAAAATCGCCTCGGCCTGTCTTGACCAGAACTTCATGAGCCGGGCGGCTTGCAGTTTTATCTGGTCGGGGATCACCCGCACAGCAATGAGCAAATATGGCGAGCGGGGTATGCGCTATCTTTTCCTCGACGCAGCTCATATCTGCCAGTCCGCTCTGATGGCAGCCGAAGCCGTCAAGTGCGGCGGATGTCCCGTTGCCGCCTTCTATGATGATGAGATTAACGCTTTATTAGGAATTGACGGCGTTGAGGAAATAGCCCTCTACCTGGCATCGATCGGCGTGAAATAAAAAAACGGCCAGGCCATGGAGAAAAGGCTGACGAGTCGGCTTAATGGCTGGTGCAACCGGATCAGACTTCCGATTCCCACTCGTTCACAAAAGAGCGTGGCAGGCTTTTCAGGTCAACCTTCTTCGCCTCGCGAATACCGGCCTGCAGGGCATCCCTGTTCATGTTTTCCGTGCCTTTCGGAACTCTTGTGAGAAGGCGCCTTTCCAGGTTCTTCAAATTAACCTGCCCGGACAGATACCCCACGGCTCCAAGGGCAACCATGTTGGCAACGAGTTCCCGGCCGATCTCTTTTCTGGCAATCTCAGTAAACGGGATGGCAACGGCCCGGCTGGTGGGGACTTGTTCAACAAGGGAGGAATCAACAACCAGGAGGCCATCCGGCTTTATCTCGAAAAAGTAGGCGTCGCACGACGCCTGGGTCATCGCCAGCAGGAGATCTATGCTCATCGCCTTGGGATAATCGATCACCTCATTGGAGATAACGACCTCGGCCTTGCTTTTACCGCCGCGCGCTTCAGGCCCGTAGCTCTGGGTCTGGCTGACATACTTGCCATCCAGTGTACCAACGGCATCGGCAAGTATCACTGCCGCAGTGATAATGCCCTGCCCTCCTGAACCACTGAACCTTATTTCATACCGGGAATTATTTTTCATACAAACCTGTCCTGAGTAAATGAGTCACAACGTTGTTTGCTTCCCCGACAGCAATCTTGTTCGGGGGAGCTGCTGTTTACGGAACCCTAGACCATGTGGCAGGATTCCTGTCGTATCCGGTCATATTCCTCTGTTGAAATAGGTTTTTCAACATCACAGAGGACGCCTATGGTAAACTTGCCTTCCATCTCTTTTTCGGTCATTGACTGTGCCTTTTTCACCGGTACAGCCCTTTCCTGATAACTGGCAATCATCTTTACCGCATCACCCAATTTATTTCTGCGGCCATGCTGAACATGACAGTTCGAAATCACCTCAACGACGGAAAATCCGCGCTTTGAGATTGCTTGTTCAAGTAATGTGTCAAGATGTGCAGCATGGTAGACCGTACCCCGAGCGACAAAGGCCGCCCCCGCAGTAACGGCAAGCTCGGCTATTGAAAAGGCGTGTTCCACATGGCCATAGGTAGACGTTGTCGACTTGCTTCCGTAAGGTGTTGTCGGCGAGTATTGCCCGCCGGTCATGCCGTAGGTGCTGTTATTGACGATTATCGCCGTAATGTTGATGTTCCGTCTTGCGGCATGGATGAAGTGGTTACCGCCGATGGCCGTTGCGTCGCCATCGCCCATAACAGCGATGACCCTGAGCTGCGGCTTGGCGAGCTTGACCCCGGTCGCGAAGGTCAGGGCCCTGCCATGCGTTGTATGCAGCGTGTTGAAATCGATATAGGTTGTCATTCGACTCGAACAGCCGATGCCTGAAGCAACCACTACATCATCTTTCGGAAGTTGCAGGTTATGAATGGCCCTGAGGAGCGAACCAAGCACGATACCGTTTCCACAACCGGGACACCAGACATGCGGGAATTTTTTATCATGTCGCAGATATTCCTGCCGAATCGTTTCAGCGTCAACTACCATGTCAATTCTCCATAAAACAGTTAAAACTTCTATCTATGAAACACTTATAATCTGTTTCGTGATCTCGTCCGGGGCGATCATCTGCCCATCAATCCGGTTATACTTGACTATCCTGGTGCCGGACTGATTGATACGGTTGATTTCCCTGCTCATCTGTCCCATGTTCAATTCGGGAACAATGGCCACCCGGCACTGCCTGAGAGCGGCGTCAATTTCTTTTCTTGGAACGGGAAAGAGGGTTATCAGCTGCAGAAGTCCTGCCTTTATCCCCTGAGCGCGGGCATTTTTAACAGCCATCAGTGCTGAACGGGCAACACAACCGTAGGCAAACACGCATATTTCAGCATCTGCCATCAGATAACTCTTGCTGAGCATTATCTCCGGAAACCCCTTGGTGATCTTCTCGTGCAACCGCATCAAAAACGGCTCTATCTCGTGCGGCTGTTGCGTCGGGAAACCGCGTTCGTCATGCACGAGTCCGGTTACATGATGGCGATACCCGTCGCCAAAGGCGGCCATATCGGGCACGCCCCTGTTATTGGCCGCATAGGGCTTGTACCATTCAGGCGGAACATTTGGACCAATGCGATCGACGACACGAACCTCGTCAACGTTCGGCAGGGTAAAACATTCACGGGTATGGGCAACTATCTCATCTGAAAGGACAATCACCGGTACCCGGTATTTCTCTGAGAGATTGAAGGCCCTGACTGTTATGGAAAAACAATCACTGACGGAGGATACTGCCAGAACGATAATCGGATGGTCGCCATGGGTTCCCCAGCGGGCCATGAGCACATCCCCCTGTGCGACATTGGTTGGCAGTCCGGTACTCGGTCCGCCACGCATGACATTAACGATGACGCAGGGTACCTCGGTAATGCAGGCGTAGCCAAGATTTTCCTGGATCAGGGAGAAACCGGGGCCGCTTGTTGCAGTCATCGCCTTTACACCGGCCAGGGAGGCTCCTATCACCGCGCCCATTGAAGCTATTTCATCTTCCATCTGAATAAAGGTACCGCCAGCCTGGGGAAGCTTTACCGAGAGAAGTTCGCTTATTTCCGTGGCCGGAGTAATAGGATATCCGGCAAAAAAACGGCAACCGGCGGCAAGAGCGCCATAAACGATGGCCTCATTGCCCTGGAGCAATAATCGTTTTTTGGAATTATCTGCTGCCATTGGATCTCCTCCTCTCAGGGTATCGCCTCTTGACGGTAATCGCAAAATCAGGACAGTGAATTTCACAATTACGGCATCCGATGCAACCGTCCATATCTTCGATCAGAGGATTTCCTCTATCATCAAGCAGAATTATTTTTTTCGGGCACATCGCGGCACAGATACCACACGATTTGCACCACTCGTAGAAAAACTTGACTCGATAGAATTTTACTTTTCTTACCGTTGCAGCAGCAACGGCTTCTTCAACAGGCTGAGATTCGCCAGAAGGCTTCGAGGGAACGTTCCGTTTCGAAGCCGGCTTTCTCCTTTCCTGCCTCTTTTTCGGTTTGGGATCAGCCTTTTCCGATACATTCTTTACCTGCTGTTCTTTTTCTTCAGTATCCATGACTCCTGTGCCTATGACAAAGTTAAATTCATTGCTGCTGGAAGAGAGGGTAAGCTTATTTCGCTTAAGCCTTAATAATATACTGTAGGCCATGTCAAGAACATATTGACCGAAGAAACCTCATCCACCGTATTAATTGCCTCAGCGTTAATGCACTGAATAAAATGACTGAATTGCATGACAAGATACGGGACAGTGTCTACGGGACCAGTGTTTACTGCAGGCCGATGATGATAAAAAGATTTGCACAGCCGATGAGAAAGCCAAGGAGCCCGCCAAACAGATTGATATATTTGAACTGCTCTTCCATAATAGAGAGAAGAAGCTGTTCCAGGCGAAGCAGATCAAAGGAGTCAATCTTTTCGGTTACGATTTTCCTTATATTTATCGATTTGACAACACCGGGTATCTCGGAAGTAAGCATTTTCATCGCCATTTCCTGCAAGGAACGATAGAGCCCTTCTCTGACGCCGACCGGAATAATATGATCAAGCCTCCCAATTGGCTTTTTGACAAGACTGTCAAGCAGCTGTTCTATCATGTAATCGATAACCTGTCTATTTTTACGAGAAACGAGCAGCGATATGACTTCCCGCTTCAACCACTTATTGAAGGTATCCAGGCCCCGCTTGCCCGCCACTTCCAGGACAACAGGCTGTATGGATCGTGTGCCGTTTTCAATGAATCTTTCAATATTGTTCTGAAACATCGTGGAAAGACTTCTTGCAACACGTTTTTCCCTGATAGTATCAGCTATCTGGCGAGATAGTTGGGCGGTTATGGTCAGCATCCGGTCATTCTCGACATTGCCTGCCAGCTCAATGAGCGGTGTTCTGAAAATTGTCTCCGCCCGTTCCACCAGGACTGCGGCTACCTGGTGCTGAAGCGTCTTGCTGCTCAGGAAAGAAATGATATCATTCTCTTTTTTTCCCAGGTAGAATCTTATTTTTTCGTCTATCAATTCGTTCTTTAAAAACCCGTTTATCAGACCAGCCATCGGACCCATCGAGGCAACAAATTCCTCTATCGCCTGCTTGATTACGGCAATGATTTTCTCTCGCATAGCCGGTTCAGAAATTATCTGGGCAGCCTTATGAAGAAGCAGGGGTGTCTGGTTACCGATACTCTTTATGATCTGCTGCCGAATAGCATCAGGTGTAATATCCTCAAGTGATTTTGGTGATTTGACAAGGTTTGCGGCCTCCGCTGCGAAGAATGAGTGAATGAGTTCATCCATATCAGGATGATCAAACATCTTCTCCACGTTTTCATTGAAAAAGGCGTAAAGCCCCTGGCGATAATCCTCTGGCACAGCGCTGTTGATTTCGCGGGAAAAAAGCGAGCTGGTCCAGCCCTCAACCGCCTTCTCAATGACATCCCGGCACGCTTCAGAGCTGAGGTAGTGGTGAACGGTCTCCTTGATCTGATAGGTAACCGTCCGATAACCTATTTCGAAATAGTTCCGGTAGGCCGGATGTATGACCGATGATAACGGGCCGAGGTCTTTTTTCATGAATGACCCGACCTTCGATTCGATAAGATAATAAAGGTGTTCCTGGAAGGTTTCTTTTTTTAAGGCGTTGTTGATCTCATCGCTGGTGAGCAGGTGTTCCCCCACCATTTCTCCGATATTTTCTGCAAGATCATGTCGTTTGGAAGGAATCACTCCTGGTGTCATAGGAATCGGCAGCGGCCCTATCTTCCATTGCTTCAGTGGCCTGAAGAGCATACGGATGGCGACCCGGTTCGTCAGGTATCCGATGAAACCACCCAGCAGGGGCGGTGTCGCATAGGTAAGGTACGGTATTAGTTCAGTCGGTATGAGTGACATAGGCTGTAAGCTCTGCAGGTTCACTGATAATAATGTCGGCACCGGCCGCAATAAGCTCATCTGTCGGACGAAAGCCCCAGGTCACGCCAACGGTTTTCATGCCGGCCGCCTTGCCTGTTTTGATGTCAACAGAAGTGTCGCCGACAAACAGCGATGCTTGCGGTGAGCTGCCATTTTTTTCAATAATTTCAATTGCTGCCTGAGGATCCGGTTTTAACGGCACCCCTTCCCGCTGGCCAAAAACCAGTTGAAATGGAGGATTCGGGAAATAGTGCGTTACGCACAACCGGGTAAAAGCATCAGGTTTGTTCGACAGGACGTTCAGCCTCACTTCGTTCTCAACCAGCCAGTCAATCATTGGCCTGATCCCTGAATAGGGACCGGTTTTTCTGCTCCAGTTCTGCCGGTAGAGGATCTCGAAAAGCTCGGTGACCTGCATAGTAACCTGCTCCGGCGTGTGAGCTGGCACGATACGTTTAATCAGTGTTGTCAATCCGTTGCCGACAAAATAACGGTAGGCAGCTGTCGGGTGCTGTGCCAACCCCGTCTCTGCCAGCGCCTTGTTGGCGGCATCGGCAATATCATCGAGCGAGTCGATCAGTGTTCCGTCAAGATCAAATATGATCAACTCAATGCGTTTTTGCTTCATAGCCGTTCCTTCATGAAGAAAATTTTCCTACAGTTATGCTGACTCAGGATAGTGATTCATCACTATTATTTGTGTTTCCTATTCCAAAAGAAGCCTTTTCTTTTTTGTTAATATGTAGAAATATGCTTTTGTTTCTTTACCGTATTCACCATCGTTATCTGAGAGGAAAAACCATGCGTGCTCTTTCTTTTGTTACGTCTTCCATCGGCAAAAAGTTGATCATGGCCACCTCCGGCCTGATGCTCATCATGTTTCTTGCAATTCATGCCTTCGGCAACGCTGCAATATACATGGGCAGTAAATATTTTCAAATATATGCTGACGTGCTGCACAGTTTTCCGGTGCTGGTGCTCGTCTTTGGCATCGGCCTGCTTGCCGTTCTCATCACTCATGTCGGTGTCGGGATTCTTCTCTTTCTTGAAAAGCGCAAGACATCATCCCGTTATAATGTCGAGGCCCGGGTTGTCGAAAACACCTTCGCTTCGCGAACGATGCCCTATACCGGCGCTTTTATCTTCCTGTTTCTGATCATTCACGTTTTCGGTTTCGGGATCGCCAAGCCGTCTGAAATTCCGATCAGTGTGCTTGTACAGCAGTATCTGAGCGGATTTTTCTATAGTCTTTTTTATATTATTTCTTTTGTTGCTCTGGCAATACATCTTAATCACGGTTTCTTCAGCATGCTCCAGACTTACGGCGTCAACCACCCCAAATACAATTGTCTCATCGCTCAATTGACGATCATTGTACCGATCCTGTTTCTGGTTTTGTTTGGCGGCATTCCAATCTATTTCATGACGGGGGCAGGAGCCGCCTATTGATAATGATGGGCGATGGTCGTTTCTCTATGGTTTTAGTTGTAGCTTCAGAATTTAATTTAGAAGAAGGTTGAAACATGGAACTAAATTCACGCATTCCATCAGGGTCGCTGGCAGAGAAATGGGATAATCACCGCTTTGCCTCAAAGCTGGTCAATCCGGCCAACAGGAGAAAGTTCAAGATCATTGTTGTCGGTACCGGCCTGGCCGGAGCCTCTGCAGCAGCCACACTGGCTGAGCTCGGTTACAAGGTTGAAGCCTTCTGCCTGCATGACAGCCCGCGCCGTGCCCACTCAATTGCAGCCCAGGGCGGGATCAATGCCTCGAAAAACTACCAGGAAGATGGTGACTCTACCTTTCGTCTTTTCTACGACACCATCAAGGGCGGTGATTTTCGAGCCCGGGAGGCGAATGTCTATCGGCTCGCCCAGGTCTCAGGTCCTATCATCGATCAGTGTGTTGCCCAGGGGGTACCGTTTGCACGTGAATACGGCGGCTCGCTCGCCAACCGTTCTTTTGGCGGTGCTCAGGTGTCCAGGACCTTTTACGCCAGAGGACAGACTGGACAGCAATTACTCCTGGGTGCCTACAGTGCTCTTTCCCGGCAGATCGGCAAAGGCAGCATCACCATGCATACTCGCCGTGAAATGATGGATGTTGTTGTTGCCGATGGACGTGCCAGAGGCATCGTGGTCAGGAACATGATGACCGGCAGTATTGAGTCCTACTCGGCAGATGCGGTGTTATTGTGCACCGGAGGTTACGGAAATGCCTATTTCCTGTCAACCAACGCCATGTCCTCCAACGTGACGGCTGCCTGGCGAGCCTGCAAAAGAGGCGCCGGCTTCGCCAACCCGAGCTTTGTCCAGATTCATCCAACCTGCATCCCGGTTCATGGCGACACGCAGTCCAAGCTGACGTTGATGAGCGAGAGTCTGCGAAACGATGGTCGGGTCTGGGTACCTAAAAAACAAGGTGATACCAGGCATCCCTCGCAAATCCCGGAGAACGAAAGAGAATACTACCTGGAAAACAAATATCCGAGTTTCGGAAATCTCGTTCCAAGGGACGTAGCCTCCCGCAATGCCAAGGAACAATGCGATGGTGGAAAAGGCGTAGGAAGTACCGCGATGGCTGTCTACCTTGATTTTGCCGATGCCATCCAGCGGGATGGTGAAGATGTCATTTTCCGGAAATACGGCAATCTCTTCCAGATGTACGAGATGATCACCGATGTTAACCCGATG
>JAHEMX010000624.1 GCA_024643445.1 Desulfobulbaceae bacterium
TCGAGGTAGCGGCCCCATTTTGTTTGCAGCTTGTCCAGGTCTTCGGCGCTCAGGATCTTTCCACGATCGTAACGCCGAGCATCGTCCCAGATGAGCGGTTCACAGAGATGGTCGTTCATACCGAGATCGAGATCGCTCATCACAATAATCGGGGTTTGCAGACGATCGGCAAGATCAAAGGCATTGGCTGTCATCTCGAAGCATTCCTTCGGATCGGCGGGAATGAGCAGCACGTTGCGGGTATCGCCGTGGGAAGCATAGGCGCAGGCAAGCAGGTCCGACTGCTGGGATCTGGTCGGCATGCCGGTACTGGGGCCGCTGCGCTGGACATCAACCAGCACGACCGGGATTTCAGCGAAATAGGCGAGACCGAGGAACTCGCTCATCAGCGATATACCCGGACCGGAGGTGGCGGTAAACGAGCGTGCGCCATTCCAGCCGCCGCCGATGGCGATACCGATGGCGGCGAGTTCATCTTCTGCCTGGACGATGGCAAAATTCTTTTTGCCCGTGTCGGGATCGAGGCGATAGCGATTGGCAAATCGCTCGAAGGCCTCGATAACCGAGGTGGATGGTGTAATGGGATACCAGCCGACGACGGTTGCCCCCGCATAGAGCGCACCAAGGCCGGTGGCGCTGTTGCCATCCATGAGAATACGGTTTCCGACCGTGTCGGAGGGACGGATGGAGAGTTCACAGCTGGCGGCGTGGTGTTCCCGGGCATAGTCATAGCCGAGTTCGAGCGCCCTGATATTTGGTTCTGCCAGTTTCGGTTTTTTCGCGAATTGTCTCTGGATGGATTCGGTGACGGGTTCGAGGCCGATATCAAAGAGATAGGCAAGTGCGCCGATATAGATGATATTCTTCATCAACTGTCGCATCCGGTTGTCTTTGAACTCGTTGTTGCACAACTCGGTCAGCGGGATGCCGATTTTCGTCACGTCATCGCGCTGGAAACTGTCAGGCAGTTCTCTGGTCGAATCGTAGAGGAAATAGCCGCCGGGCAGCACCATGTCGTAATCCTCCCGGAGGGTCTGGCCGTTGACGGCGATGATGAAGTCAGCACCGCCCTTCCGTCCGAGATAGCCTTTTTCACTGATGCGGACCTCGTACCAGGTCGGCAGACCCTGGATGTTTGACGGGAAAACATTTTTTGGACTGACCGGTACGCCAAGCCGATAGACGACCTTGGCAAAGAGGTTGTTGGCGCTGGCCGAACCCGAACCGTTGACGTTGGCAAAGCGTACGACGAAATCATTTACTCTTTTTGTTTTTTCCATGTGTTCCCAGCAATGGCTGAATTATAGACATACTTGATCATTTCCCAGGCAGCCGTCGGGCAGCGTTCTGCACACATGCCGCAATGCAGGCAGACATTCTCGTCCTTGACCATCACCCGGCCGGTCGGCAGTTCTTCCGAGACGTAGAGATCCTGGGTTTTGTTTCTGGCCGGAATCAGCAGACGTTCACGGAGTTCGTCTTCCGGCCCGTTTTCGATGAAGTTGATACAGGTGGTTGGACAGGCGTCCACACAGGCATCGCACTCGATGCAGAGTCCGAAATCGAAAACGGTCTGCACATCGCAATTCAGGCAGCGTTTTGCCTCCGTCTTGCCGGTCTTCACCGGAAAGCCGAGTTCGACCTCAATCAGCCTGTCACGCAGGGTTTTAGCCTTCTCTACTGTTGGCACAATCTGCCGCTCGTCCTCGGTTACATGGCTGTCATAGAGCCAGTCATGGAAGCCAAGTTTCTGGCCGGCCAGGGTGACATCAGGCTCCGGCCTTTGACGGGGGTTTTTCCCCTGGCAGAAGAGGTCGATGGAAATGGCGGCTTCATGGCCGTGGGCGACGGCAATGATGATGTTGCCGGGACCAAAGGCAGAGTCGCCGCCGAAAAAGATCGATGGCACCGAGGACTGCAGGGTAACCGGGTCCAGCACGGGAAGCCCCTTGTCATTAAAGGTGATGCCCGTCTCCGGTTCAATAAAGGGATAGGCGTTCTGTTGACCAATGGCGAGCAGCACTTCGTCACAGGGAAGAAATACCGGCTCTTCTCCGGTCGGAACCAGTGTTCGCCGTCCGCCGTCACCATAGCGGGGTTCCACCTTTTCAAAGCGCATGCCGACCAGCTTGCCGCCTTCGATGACGAACTCAAGCGGAACATGGTTGTCCAGGATGGGAATGTCTTCCTTCAAGGCATCTTCTATCTCCCATTCGGAGGCCTTCATCTCGGCCTGGGGGCTGCGCACGACGACCTTGACATCATCCCCCCCGAGACGGCGCGCGGTCCGGCAGCAATCCATGGCGGTATTGCCG
>JAHEMX010000625.1 GCA_024643445.1 Desulfobulbaceae bacterium
CCAGAGCAGAGAGACACTTGATCCCGAACAGACCATCTACCAGTCCATATCCGAGGGCCAGGAAACAATCTGGCTTGGCACCAAGGAAGTCAACAGTCGCGCCTACGTCTCAAAATTTAATTTCTCCGGAACTGATCAACAGAAAAAGGTCGGCCTCATTTCGGGAGGTCAGCGCAATCGCGTGCATCTCGCGAAAATGCTTAAGGAAGGCGGCAATGTGCTTCTGCTGGACGAACCGACCAATGACCTTGACGTAAACACGCTCCGGGCCCTTGAAGAAGCTTTGGAGAATTTTATCGGCTGTGCCGTTGTCATCAGTCATGACCGCTGGTTCCTTGATCGTATCGCAACCCATATTCTCGCTTTTGAAGGAAATTCTGAAGTAGTCTGGTTTGAAGGCAATTACTCGGATTACGAAAAAGACCGAAAGAGACGTCTCGGGGCTGCAGCTGACATCCCTCACCGGATTAAATACCGTCAACTGACAAGGTAGCGGAGCAGACAACCGCCCGGAACTCCTGCCTCATGGCTAGAGGAGCTCAGGACAGATTCTGGTTTCAAGCAGCAGATTTCAGAACTTCTTGAGTTCCTCAAGCATCTTTTCCAGTTGAGGAATTCTTCTCTCCACCCATTCCAGATGGCATCGCTTTGCATCAAGTTCTATGGACAGGGCCGCATCCCTTAACCCCCGTATGCCAAGACTCGCGGAGGCGCCTTTAATTGAATGTGCTGCCGCCTGCACCTGGGCGGGACAGCCATCGGCCACCCCTTTTTTCATTAAGGCCAGATCAGTGGCACATGACTGCTGCAGAATAGTGAAAAGCTGCTGCAGGAGATCCTCATCGTTTTCGACCTGTTCCAACGCGAACGCTCTGTCAATATTCAACCCTGACATACCGTACCCTCCTCGCTTCAACGTACCAGCCACCCCCGTTTTTCATGTTTGATGGTAGTATGGTATCACATCATGGATGAAAAGCTAAAGGCTTCGCTGCAGGAAGAATGAGACTAGAGCAACACCAACAATGTCCTTCATTACCTAGAGAACAAGATCGGCAAAGCTAATCTGGCCGGATCGTATCAGGACAAGCGCTCCGTCCTTCTCGGCAACGATGGTCGAGCAATCGCCGCTCAAGGTGTTCTCCGTTGCAACTACAAGATCGATGTCATTACCGATTATAGTAAGAATCTCTTCGGCTGAACCTGCCGGTTTCTGTTCAGAAATATTTGCGCTTGTGGCAGTAATCATGCCACCGGCCAAACGGCAGATCTCAGTTGCAACGGCATGAGACGAAATTCTTATGCCTATGGTGTCGCTTCCGCCGGTCAGTAATTTCGGCAGGCAAGGGAGCGCGGGGAAAATGAGCGTCAGCGGTCCAGGCCAGTGCGCCTGCATCAGGAGTTCATACTGGCTGGGTATTCGCCGGACAAGTTTCTTGAGATCATCGCGGCTATGAACCAGAACGAGAACAGGCTTCTGACGCGGCCTTTGCTTGATCGCAAAGAGCCGTTCAAGTGCAGAGGGATTAAGCGGGTCAACCGCGAGTCCGAAACAGGTTTCCGTCGGCAAGGCTACCACCCCTCCAGCCCTGATTACCTCTGCCGCCTGCAACTCGTAACCAGGGCTTGTGGGAGTGAGAACCCTACAGCGATATCCTTTTCGCCTTTTCATTCACTTCATCAACCATTCTCTTCTGAAAGGCTGTCAGTTTGCGAAAAATTGATTCATCAGCCAGTGCGAGAATGCGACAGGCGAGAACGGCGGCATTTTTTGCTCCTGCCTTCCCAATGCCCATGGTTGCAACCGGAATCCCCGGAGGCATCTGGACCGTCGCCAGCAGTGCATCCATTCCTCCGAGTGGTGAAGCATCGAGCGGAACGCCAATAACAGGAAGATGTGTGTGGGAGGCTATGACTCCGGCAAGATGAGCGGCCATGCCGGCTCCTGCGATAATCACTTTCACGCCTCTCTCCTTTGCACTTTTGGTGTACTCCATCACCCTGTCCGGCGTACGATGGGCCGAAGCGACTGTCATTTCAACGGGGATACCCATTTCTTTGAGAAAATCTGAGGCAGCACTCATGACCGGTAAATCGGAGTCGCTCCCCATCAGGATACCGACAAGTGGTGACGTTTCTTTCTTTTCAATTCGGCGTAATGCTTTACCGCCAATGTCTTTCCGGTAAAAACATCCTGACCAGCTGATGGCCTCGGCGCCCTTATAGGCACGGTCAATGGCTGTCTGTAAATCCTTGCCGACAGCGGTAATACCAAGCACCCTGCCGCCAGCGGTAACAAGCCTCCCTTTTTC
>JAHEMX010000626.1 GCA_024643445.1 Desulfobulbaceae bacterium
AAGGTTGATGAAGTCTCCAAACAATCGATGGGATTACTCCTCAGCCATAAATGGCCGGGCAACGTACGTGAACTGGAAAACGTTATTCAACGGGGTCTCGTACTGGCTAGTGGTGAACGTATTGAGATTGAACATTTACCGCGCGCCTTGAGGTCGCTTAGTCAGGTGGATACAAGCGAAAGCTGGCTCGGCACGGCGATGGAAAGCCTGTCATTGAAAACGGCACAGAAACTGCTTGAGGAGAAATTTATTCGGTTGGCGCTTTCCGGGGCTGATGGCAATAAGAGCCAGGCTGCCAGGGAGCTTGAGATCAGCTACCCGTCATTACTCAGTAAGATTAAAGAGTACGGTATAGAAGCTGATTGAACTTTTACAGTTGGTCATACTGACCGGGTACCTATTAAATAATTTAATAGTTTCTGAGAATCTCTGCACTCTTTGCTCTTTTAGTCTATTTTCTACGCCAAATTCTATATAATAAACAAGTAAGTACCGAGATTTCTATCTTGTGGCAAGTTTGTTGCATATTACTTTATTGTAATTAAACACAAAGTGGAGGCGTCTCCCATGCTTTTGCGGAACAGACACGGGTTTACCCTTATCGAAATAATGACCGTCCTTGCCATTATCGCCATATTAATGACCGCTGCGATACCTTCATATATCGGCTACAAACCGACCCTTGTTCTGAATCGGGCGGTCAACGAATATCACGGTATCCTGCAACAGGCAAGGCTCATGGCCATCAAGAACCGGGGCGACTGCACAGTTGTTTTTGGCGCCAAGTCCTATACTGTCAGCTGTACGACAAGTAATTATACTCGCACCGTAGATTATTCTGACTATGGAGAACTGGTCATTTTCGAGCGTTTTGACGGCACCTCAGGCATACCGACGGCGAATTTGACCTTTAACAGCAGGGGGTCCTGCAATTCTGCCTACATGCATATAACGAATACCCAGAGAAAGGATTTTTACCGGATCGGACCACTCATATCAGGGGCGATAAAAAAGGATAGATACATGGGTGGGGGCAAGTGGGAAGCTCTTTAGGATGTTTTTAAGCATATCCAAGAGCAGATGATAGAAAAAATCAGCAGATACCAGACAATGAACAGACAACAATCACAGCAGACACACCAGGCCGGATTTACCCTGATTGAACTTCTCATGGCAATGATTGTTTCCGGTATGGTCGTTACGGGAACGGTAACGATCTTCCAGTCCATGGTCAGGGATCACAACACGGAAGTCAAGGTTCTTGCCATGCAGCAGAATCTCAGGGCAACCATGGACTATCTGGAGCGCTACATCCGCATGGCCGGCTATGATCCGACCGGGCAGGCTAATGCAGGTTTTACGACGATGCTTTCCAATCGTATTGCCTTCACTACTGATAAAGGAAGCCCTGCCGGCACCAATATCGATAATACTCCCAATGGCACCATCGACGCTCACTGGGAAGAACAGCTTGAATTCCAGCTCGATGATGATCGCCTGGAGCGGATCGATGCCGGCGGTGCGGGGCAGTTGCTTGCCGACAACATAGAGGTACTTAATTTCGTCTATCTGGATAAAAACAGGGTTCCAACCAGTGCCGCAGGTGATGTGCGGTCCGTGCAGATTACCATTGTCGGGCGATATGGTGCAGGCGGTGGCTTTGTAAATAACTATACCAATAGCGAGATATATCGTAATCAGCAGGGCGCGATTCTTCTACCGGCCCAGAATGATAATGTCAGGCGGATGCTGATGACGGCGGACGTCAGCTGCAGAAACATGGGATGGTAACGGCTATGCAACAGACAAAGACAGACAAAAGAATGATGAAGGGGATGAGTCGCTCCGATCTGCTTGCAAATCAAGAGGGCTTTTCTCTGATCGGGGCGCTTATCGGCCTGGCGATTTTTGTGATCGGCATACTGGCCGTCTTTTCCATGCAGTCAACCTCGGTGAGCAGCGTCGGAAAATCAATGAAATATACCCAGGCCAACAACTGGGCGCAGGACATGACCGAAACGCTCATCTCAGGTCTCTACGATGACCCGGAACTGGAACCGCCCTACGGCCCCGGAGCGACGATGGACCCCCTCGAGCCAGTCGATTATGAAGACGGTTCGAATCCCGGTGGATTTATCCATATGGAAACGCAGGGGCCATATACCATCAAGTGGGTGGTGTTTACCTCCAACAATAATGGCCAGAAGATCAATGACTTTGCTTCTATAAAGGATGATCCGATGTTTGACGGAGTAGATAAAAATCAGCAGCTCCGGGACATTCCGGCCAGCACCAAGGTGATCAGCCTGCA
>JAHEMX010000627.1 GCA_024643445.1 Desulfobulbaceae bacterium
GTCCCTGCTGAGCCCGGCCTATCACCGGGGGCATGTTCCGCTGGTTAACAGCCACCTTGATGATGGAACGAGAATCTGCGATCTCGGATCAAAGGATTTTGAAAGGAGCAAATCACGTTCCCTGTTCGAAGAACAGCAGGAAAACATGAGGCTGGCCTACGTTGCCGTGACACGAGCACAATTGCGCTGCTATATTATCTGGGCGCATATCAAAGAACACCGGGATCGTCCCTCCTCCCTGCAATCTCCTCTTGGCCATCTCCTGTTTCCGCAGACAAATAAAGCATTTGAAGAACAGAAAAGAGAATTGGAAAAGCGTGGCGGGGGACAGTACTGCGATTACCGGTTAATTCAAAACCGGCTGATTGAAACACCGTATCAGGCAGCGGTTAAGCAAACGGCGATCGCTTTGGTATCGAGAAAACCGACCGGGCGCAGCCTGGCCACCTGCCGAACCCGCACCAGTTTTTCCGGCCTGGCCATGCTCTCGCACAAAGACAATCGAGACCAGCTTCCGGGTGCTTTCGATGAATCGCCGCAGCCGGCTGCCATGGTCAGCGACTCCGGCGCTGTTCCGCCGACCTTCTCTTCCGGCAAACTGCCGGGCGGAGTCAGGTTCGGCAATATTGTGCACGACGCCCTCGAACAGCTGCCCTTTGCAGAGCTGGGCACGGGTACCTTTGACCAGGAAAGATTGGCGACCATCAGCCGGCGACACAATCTCTTGGTTGAAAGTGAATCCCTGGCACAATTGCTTCGTACGAGTGTGACGACCAACCTTGCCCAGGACAGCGCCGATGCCTTTGCCCTGGCTGACCTCGACCCGAATCGATTGGTTAAAGAGATGGCATTCACGCTGCATCTGCAAAAGTCCTCCACCACGGCGATTAACGAACTGCTCGCGGACGAACCAGCCGTCTCTTCTCTTTCTGCAAGAAGTATCGAAGGTTACCTGACAGGCTATATCGACCTGGTTTGTGAGGCAAACGGAAAATATTTTGTTATCGATTATAAAACCAACAACCTGGGCGACACCCCTGCTTCCTATGACGGACCATCATTACAATGGGCGATGCGCTCCCATAACTACGGTCTGCAGTACTGGCTCTATACCCTGGTAGTGAACCGGTATCTGCAGCGCTGGCTGCCGGAGTATCGCTATCGTGATCATTTTGGCGGCGTTTACTATCTTTTCGTCAGGGGAATGCAAACCCAGAGGCCTGGAAAGAGTGTGTTTTTCAACAAACCGGATGAAAAACTACTGCAACGGCTCGATAAATGTTTCGGCAGCCTATGACTGATACACGGGAAACAACTCAGGCACCGATTGATCATGCCTTGACAGTCTTTCTGGCGGAACGAGCCGGCCTTGACGGTGCTGAGAAGCTGACATTTGAGCGGATTATCAGTCTTTTGAGCAGATCATTGCGCGATGGTCATATCTGTATTGAACTTACTGAGGCGGAAAAGCACATTGTAGAAAAAAGCAGATTGGTGTCGGTTGGAGCGAATCTTCCTCTGGTTCTGGACAATTCCCGCCTGTATCTGGCCCGCTACTTTTCCTACGAGTCACGCCTTGTTCAGAATTTTAAGAGAATCTCAGCCATTTCCTACGAGCTTCCGGGACTGGACGAACTGCTTGAGAGCTGTTTTCCCTGCACCGCAGACGGAACGGATTATCAGAGACAGGCGGCCAGGCTTGTTTTGAGCAGGGCTCTATCCATCATCGGCGGGGGGCCGGGAACCGGCAAAACGACGACTATTGTTAAGATAGTCGGACTTCTTTTGACCTTTTTTGGTCCGGAACTCAGGGTCGTGCTGGCAGCACCGACCGGAAAAGCGGCCGTACGGATGGGAGAATCGGTAAGCGGATTGATCCCGCTGATGCCATTTGAGAACCGGGTTCTTGAGGCAATTCCACAAAAGGCGATTACTTTGCACCGGCTCCTTGGTACACCGCGTTTCGGACCCGGGTTCAGGCACGACAGGAACAACCCGCTACCCTGGGATGTTGTGTTTGTCGATGAGGCGTCAATGGTGGATCTGGCGCTGATGAGCAAACTCGTTGATGCACTGAAAGAGCACTCCCGCCTGATTCTGCTGGGCGATAAGGATCAGTTGGCCTCAGTCGAATCTGGCGCGGTACTGGCGGATTGTATAAAGGCACTTCCGGACAATGTCGTCGAACTGAAGGAAAGTTTCCGGTTCGACAAGGAAATAGCGGCTTTTTCTGATGCGGTCAATCGTGGTGATGATGAGCAGGTCTGGACGATGCTCGACGGTAAGTCGTTATCATCACTCAGGCTG
>JAHEMX010000133.1 GCA_024643445.1 Desulfobulbaceae bacterium
TGCGGTTAAATCCCGATTAGCGCCTTGATTTTGTGCGAAAACTCTGAGCTTGCAACGTATCCAACAGCGGATGCGTCGTCATCCTTTTTTCAGCCGTTCAATGAGCTCCAGCATTGCCTCGCTCTCCTCCTTCATTTTGTCATCAACGTCATTGCTTTCAGCAACCTGTTTGAAATTCGCTTCTGCCAGCTTTATCTTACCTTCGTAAATATTGAATTTACCTAAATAAAATCGCGACTCAAGAGTGAGACCCTGCTCGGCTGAAATCTTTCCGATTTCAAAATAAACTTGAGAAAATTCAGGCATCCTGTAAGAAACGTCAAGAAACAGCTGCTTCGCCCGATCCTTCTCGCCACGTTTCATCAATACTTTGGCTAGATTGAATTCCGCATACATGTCAGAGGGATTGGCCTTCGCGGCGGTTTCAAGAATAGTCCTGGCTTCTTCATTTTTCCCCATTTCTGCAAGAATGATACCCTTGTCAACCTGCAATATATTCTGGCCTGGAAACGCTTCTATAACCTTGTCGATACCCGAGAGTGCCTGTGTGTAATTATTTTCCCGGCGATCGATTTGCGCCATCCCGTAGCGGGCCATGCTGATTTCAAAGGCAGGAGCCCTGGAATCACTGATCTTGCCGGCCAGATAGGCCCTGGCTGATCCGTTATCGCTTGTCAGAGATAAAATACGGTATTTGAAACGGAGGAACCCAAATTCCTTTTCTTCAGAAAGCCCCTGGTCCTTGAGCCCATCAGCGCTGATCAATGACTCCACGTAATCCAGCCGGGCTTCCGGATCCGGATGCGTCAGGAGATACTGCGGAACCTGGTTCATTCGATACCGGGTTATCCTTCTCATGGTCTGAAGCATTCTCTTCTGTCCTTCGGGATCCCGGTGAAGATCCTTTAACCACTTATAGGCCAGATGATCTGCTTCAGCCTCGTCCTGCCTGCTGAAATAGAGCTGGGCGCTCTGCCCTGCCGCCAGAGACCCCGTCAGCAACGCCTGGGTTCCCGCTCCACCTCCGCCAAGGGCGATCGCCGCCAGCGCAAGTCCGAGAGAGGCAATAGTAACGGCAGTACCTTTTTGCATCCGAGAGGCAAGGTGGCGTTTGACAACATGACCGATTTCATGCGCGATTACCGATACGAGCTCGTCCTCACTGTTCATCGATTCGATGAGTTGACTATAGAAAAATATGAAACCGGAAGGAGCGGCAAAAGCGTTGAATTGATTGCTCTCTACAATGTAAAAACGATAATCGAAGAACTGTATGCCGGCAACCTCGAGTACCTCCTGACCGATCCTGTTGATATACTGATGCAGATCCGGATCCCCGAGAAGGGGAAAAGAAGACCTGACGGCATACAGCAGTTTTTCACCAACCTCGCGTTCCTCGCCGATGGAAAAGGCGGCAGCGGTGGTTGCTCTGCCCGATTGGACCAGTAAAAATATCAACACCAGTGCAATAATTCTTTTAACTATTTTCACCTGTTTTCCCTAAGCCATGTCAGCAAGCGTTTCTGTCCTTCGGCAAGAGAAATGATCGGTTTATAGCCGAAATCCTCTCTCGCCTTGGCGTGGCTGAAATAATGTGAACGTGCAAGTTGTTCAGCAAGAAATCTCGTCATTCGCGGTTCTTCAGACCGTGCCAGCAGTCTATATAATCCCTCGAGAATGATACCTATCAAATAGGCGGCTCGGAAGGGAACATGACTTTTGACCGGATCGATACCAAGATCACGAAAAAGGTCGTTAATCCACTCCCACAGATTTACGGGCCGCTCCTGTCCTATAAAATAAGCCTGTCCGCCAATTTTGCTACTTTTTCCCATAGCCTCGGCTGCGAGGATGTGGGCGTGGGCGACATTATCCACATAGGTTATATCAACAAGATTCTCACCCGCTCCAACTCTCTTCAGCAAGCCGCTTTGCCCTCGTTCGATAAGTCGGGGGATCAGGTGAGGGTCATGCGGTCCCCACACCAGGTGGGGCCTGATGGCGCAGGTGGTAAGTGATGGGCTGTTACCTCGGAGTACCAGCTGTTCAGCCATAACCTTACTCTTGGGATAATGACACAGAAATCGGGAGGAATAGGCGAGCGTTTCATCACCATCTTTGATATCGCTGCCTGAAAAAACGACGGAAGGAGTAGAGGTATAAACAAGACGCCTAATACCGAACTCTTTACAGGCAATCAGGATATTCCTGGTTCCGGTGACGTTTGTCCGTTCGTACTCCTCCCATTTCCCCCAGATACCGGCCTTGGCCGCGGTATGAAAGACGGTATCGACGTTCCGGCAGAGATCATTGACAAAGCTGCTGTCGCCAATATCGCCACGACGACCGATCGCTCCCAAGTTTTCCAGTTCGCGGTATCGTTTCCTGGCGGCAACGATAACCTTGCAGCCATTTTCAAGAAGCTGGCGAACGATGACGGAACCGACGAACCCTCCCCCCCCGGTGACAAGAACGTTTTTCATGAATCACCCGATATTCCGCTGCGCCCATATCTTCAGTTTTTCCCTGAAAATTTTGGCGTTATGCCTGATATCCACCGGAAAGCAAGGATGCACAAGAAAGATATCGACATTATTTGTTAACGGATGATCTTTGGCCAATTTTCGCACCTCATCCAGCAATTGTGCATCATCGACCCGAGCATTTTCCATTTTCTGGACGATAAGTACGGGGAGTTCATATCCCTGGGCCGAATCAATACCAACCAGGGCTGATCGAAAAACATCTTTATGCCGGTTGATGACAGCCTCACAGGGTATAGTGTACATGATACCGGTGGCTGCATGCACCCGGTGCGCCTTGCGGCCGCAAAACCAGAGCCTGTCCTTATGGTCAAAATAGCCGACATCCCCGATACGGTGCCAGAACCCTGGTGGGTCGCTTATTTTACTGAGTTGGTTTTCAGAGGCATTGTTTTCATATGAACGGGTAACGACATCCCCCTTTACAACAATTTCTCCGATCTCGCCGACAGCCGATTCACGGGTTTCAGTCCAGGACCTAAAAGAAGCATCTGACGGCTCAATAACTTTTACCGACATGCCGGGAAGAGTCCTGCCTACGCAGGTACCCTGGCCATCCAAGGTTGCCGGCCAGGTCTCATGGATAATTTCCTTTCCTTCCATCGATACAATCGGCAGGCTTTCCGTTGCACCGTAAGGCGTATGGATTTCACCGTCCGGCGCCATCATCGCATAGACACGCTCGATGAGTTCTCCACTTACCGGTGCACCAGCCATGAGAACTTTTTTCAAGCTTTTGCATTTCCTGTTCTGTCTGACGCAGTATGAACTGACAACATTCCATATCGCCGGTGAACCGAATGAATAGGTTACCCTGTAGCGATCTATTGAATTGATAAACTTTTGCGGATCGACCAGGGCGGGCTTGGTCGCATCCATGTCGGGAATAACGGCACAGGCACCAAGAGCAATGGAAAACAAAGCAAAGAGAGGGAATCCTGGCTGATCAATGTCTTCCGGACCGATCTGGTAATATTCCCTGATAAGTTTGAGCTGGGCAGCGAAGATTGCATGTTCAAAACGAACCCCTTTCGGTGGTCCCGTTGATCCTGTCGTAAAAATGATCGCAGCCAGAGAGCTCTCGGTCGGTGTAAAATGCGGAGCAGCCGGGTGCTGCTGTTTGATCGCCTTTCTGATATCACGACCGGTCAGACCGAACCAGGATCCGCAGCTGAAACGTTTTTTAACACTCCTGAAGGGCCGTCTCACCAGGGCACTGAGGGCGACAACTGCCGGGATACCGACCAGATAGTCCGGACTGACATTTTCAATGCAGCGCAGCAGATTGTTATAACCCATGCCGGGATCAATGAGTATCACCGGAGCACCCAGCCGGAACAGTCCGAAGGCAAGACTGATGAAATCCGCAGAAGGTTTTACCATCAGGATCACCCTTTCATTGCTGGTAATCCCCTGATGCGCAAAATATGAAGCGTACCTGTTCGCCGCAGCATCAAGATCCGCGAAACTGATCTGTTTGCCGGTCCTCGCTTCAATCACCCCGGTTTTCTCACCATATCTGCCGGCACCTTCAGCCAGGGTATCTGCTATATTGAGGACCATCTTACTTTTTTTTCTCCTGCATCTGAAAGAAAAAGTCCTCGATAAGCGGCTCGACCAGTCCTCTGCCGTCTTCGAGGATATAATGTCCGCAGGTTTCAAAATAATGACGGTCTGCGTCAGGAAATCTTCGGCACCATTCAGCATAGAAATGATCGTTAAAACAAAAATCTTTGCCGCCCCAGACGATGAGTATGGGAATTTTTGCTTCTCTGATGGCGGCCAGACGGTCTTCGATATCGCTCAGGGTCCGGTAGGAACGATGAGTTTTTTTAAGTGGTATATCCTTGACAAAGCCGTATATTGCCGCGCGATTATGCCAGCTGTTATAGGGGGCGAGGTAAGCCGCCTCTATCCGCTTATCAAGTTTTTTTTCCACTGCCATAAACAGTGCGGCACGTGCAAACCCGTTGAGCCCGCAGACCAGGAATTTACCGAGAAAAGGCCAGCGGCAGATCCTGATTCTGAGAGGAATCCGGTTGGAATGGAAGGCAGCGGTATTGAGAATGACGAGTTTCTCTATCCGTTCGGTGGATCGAGTGGCATAGCCCATCCCGATCGCACCTCCCCAATCATGCACGACGAGCGATGTTGAATTGACGCCAAGGGAATCCAGCAGCAGAGAGAGGTTTTCTATATGCTGTTTGAGCGTGTAACCGTAATCGGCCGGTTTGTCCGAGAGGCCGCAGCCAAGATGGTCGGGAACGATCACCCTGAATTTTTTCGAGAGCAGCGCGACGAGATGCCTGAAGTAATAAGACCAGGTCGGGTTTCCATGGAGCATGGTGATTACCGGACCTTCTCCTTCGTCGAGATAATGGAGTCGCCCGTCCGGAACCGTGATGTAATGAGAAGCAAAAGGATAATCAAGCATGTTTGTGGATGAACACCTGATATGAATATTGAAACGTTAAAAAACTAAAGGGTTTCTTTCAGAGTACCAGCAAAACTATCATAACCGTCCAAACAATAACAACAAAATTACCATGTCCGGCAAGGATGACAGAGGTGGTTCAGACAAATAAAGCCTGCCATTGATCCTCTCTTAAGCTCTGTAGAAAACAACGCCAACAATCACCGACTGCCAGTATATCCTGAAATTGTTTGTTTTCGACAATTTAAACAAAATTATTGCCTTTCATTGATTGATGTGCTAATTCCATCATTATCGCAGGTATAGTGAGTTAAATGTTGAATTTTCTACGACATTTAAAAAATGGCAACAACGTTCTTACACATTTGGACGATACTGCCGGCGGCCAGGGGAACTGCCTGGCAGCGCTCTCACTAAAGTAACGGAACAGCACACCCGTAACAGAAAAAAGAAAGGAGCAACGGCATGATGGAAGGTACGGTAAAATGGTTTAACGACGCGAAAGGGTTTGGATTTATTTCAATAGAAGGAAAGGACGATGTCTTTGTCCACTATTCCGCAATACTGGGTGACGGATTCAAATCACTTGCTGAGGGTGCCCGTGTTCAGTTTGAAATAGTCGACGGTCCGAAAGGACCGGCAGCCGATAAAGTTCAGCGACTGTAGACACTCCTCGCTTCAATAGATCACCTCATACCCCCCTGCTCCGACCCAGTTCAAAGCAGGGGGCATCGTTTTGAGCTCCCCCTGATTGCCTGAGGTGCCTTAGAGTTTCAGCGATTTAAAATTTCTGATGAATTCCAGCAGCATTCTCACGCCAACGCCTGAGGGTCCGGCAGGTATATACTTTTTCTTCGTGTATTCCCATGCCGTCCCGGCAATATCGAGATGCGCCCAGGGGGTCTCACCGACAAATTTCTGCAGATAAGCGGCGGCGGTAATGGTTCCCCCCGCTTTGCCACCAACATTCTTTATATCTGCGACCTCGGATTCTATCTGTTTACTGTATTCTTTGCCAAGCGGCAGTCGCCACAGCGGTTCCCCGCTCGCCTCTCCCGCTTCAAGTAGACGATTGGCCAGCATATCGTTATTGCTCAGCAATCCTGTCCGGTGATGGCCGAGACCGACAATAACCGCACCGGTCAAGGTGGCAAGATCGATCACACAATCCGGCTTGTAGGTCGCAATCCCATAAGCGAGCGCATCGGCGAGTATCAGCCGACCCTCCGCATCGGTATTGACAACTTCGGAGGTTACCCCATTGTAATGCTTAATTATATCTCCCGGTTTTATGGCCGAAGATCCGGACATGTTATCGGTCGAGGGGACGACCGCAATAATCCTGACATCCGGCTTTTCCTGAGCAACAGCCGCCATGGTTGAGAGCACCGCTGCCCCTCCGCACATATCATATTTCATGTCCTGCATTCCTGCAGCAGGCTTGAGGCTGACGCCGCCGGAATCGAAGGTGATGCCCTTGCCGACCAGCAGTATCGTCCTGGAATATTTTTTTGGTGTATGTTCCACAATAATGACTTTTGGCGGCGTTGAAGATCCCTGATTGACCGCAGTGATACCGCCCATCCCGAGCTTTTTTATCTCGCTTTTATCGAGAATCCTGACACCAAGAGACGATTTGTCAGCAAGGTCCCTGGCAAAGTCAGCGAAGTGCTGAGGAGTCCATTTGTTTCCCGGTTCGTTCGCCATATTCCGTGCAGCAATAGCGGACTCTGCACTTCGTTTGGCCCGGTCGACGCTATTCCTTATGGCTGTGCCGGAGATTTTACTTTGTACGGTTATCTGCTTTAGGCCGGAATATTTTTTATCTTCCTCTTTTTTACTTTTGTATTTTTCAAACCGGTAGCCACCGAGCAGAACGCCTTCGATGAGCTGTTCGGCACCTTTGTCTTTTGTTTTCAGGTAGTGAGGCAATACCAGCAGCAGCTCTTTTGCCTTCACCTCACGCGCCACGCCGGCAATAGTTCCACCGGCTGAGCGCAGCAGTTCCCGGTTTTCATTGCTGGCATGATCTTTTCCCAGTTTACCCAGTCCGACCAGCAGAACACGCTTGCTGGCAATAGCCGTAAATGCAGATATGTTTTTCGGGTATAGAAGACAATGCTGATCCTCCTTTCCCGCAAAATCACCGAGCTGGAAAAGATCCTGCACCACGTTTTCTATATCGTGGCTGCACGCCGGCTCCTTTTTCCCGTCGCCCGATACAATGAAGACCAGTAAATCTCCGGTGTATTTACCGGGTAACTTGCCTGATACCACCACCTTTATCCTGTTCATCTATCCTGCTCCTCACCTGGAAGTGTCAAATGAATTTCTCACGTGAACCCGATCGACACGGGCCACCGTCCCGTTATTTTTTATCTAGATATAAAATCATGGTCTTACTATTATACAGACAACGCTTGTTTACAACGTCTCGAGGAATATTACATGCTGCAGACACTTGTCTTTTCAGTCTCTTTTGCCATTGTTATTTCGGCACTCTGTTCATTGTGCGAAGCGGTTCTCTATTCGCTGACCACGAGCCAGGTTGAAATGATCAGAAAAACCGGAACAAAATCCGGCTTGATCCTGCATAATCTGAGAAACGACATTGATGAACCCATCACCGCAATTCTGACCCTGAATACCTTTGCCAATACTGTCGGTGCAGCAGTAGCCGGAGCAGCGGCTGCACATCTCTTCGGGGATGAAAATGTCATTCTTTTCTCCGCAGGTTTTACCCTCTCCATACTCATATTATCAGAGATAATTCCGAAAACGGTCGGCGTATCGTTTGCTTATCGGCTGGCACCTCATGTTGCCATGCCAATCAGGATCATGGTTTTGTCACTCAAACCAATCGTCTATCTCTGCCGGACTATCACCAACCTAATACCACAGGATAAAGGGGAGAACAGCGTGTCCGCAGAGGAACTCCAGACGATTGCGGCCATGTCCCGGGAATCAGGGCAGCTCGAGGAAGTCCAGGAAAAGGTGATCAGCAACATCATCGATCTGAAACAGAAAACCGTCCGGAATGTCATGACGCCGCGTACGGTCACCTTCTCCCTCGACCAGAACAAAACGGTTGCCCATGCAATGGAGATGATCAACCGGCTGACCAGCCATAGCCGGGTACCGGTCTACAACCGGGATGCTGACGATGTCACCGGTATCGTCATGAGAAAGCAGGTGCTGCTTGCGGCGGCAAAACAGCAATTGGACCTGCCCCTGAGCGCGCTCAAGGTGCCGGTTCATTTTGTACCGGAAACGATGCCGCTGAATCTTGCTCTCATCGATTTTTTTGAAAAAAGACAACATCTTTTTGTTGTGGTAGACGAGTATGGGGCGGTGACCGGAGTCATCTCGATGGAAGACGTTCTTGAGGAGATAGTCGGCGAGGAGATTATCGACG
>JAHEMX010000628.1 GCA_024643445.1 Desulfobulbaceae bacterium
AAAGGTATTGGGTGATTTGCGGTGGCTGTAGGACCAAGATTTCATTGAAAAAATATTCCGTAATTAATTGAGTATCAATGTGCTGCTTGAGCGCTAACGGTTCGGTAGTACCCGTGAGTCGCAAGGAAATGGCGGCCAGACACAATCCGGTTACCCAGCCTTCCGTCTTCTCTGTTAAACTGGCGGCGATGTGTGAATCGATCTGTTTGCCAGTAATCAGTTCCAGAAGTTTTACTGTTTCAGCTTCGGTAAAACACAGATCATTTGTCCGAATCTCGGTTACAAGATTTTTGGCGCGCAACTTGAAAATTGGCAAAGAGGGATCATGCCGACAAATGATTACCAAATGAAAGAATTTTGGGGGGTGTTTCAGCAATTCGGTCAGGAGATCGTGCACCATGGTTTCCTTAACAAGATGATAATCATCCAACACCATGATGAAGGGTTGTTCGAGTTGCTCCAGTTCATTCAGCAAGGCTGAGGCCAAATCCTTCACCTTCGGAAATTCCGGGCTGTCTATCATGCTTTGAGTTTTGCGGCAGGTTCCAGGAAGATTCCCCTTGACAGCGGCAATAAAGTAAGCCGTAAACACCCTCAGTTCGTTATCATTCTCATCCAGCGAAATCCAACCGCATGAAACATCGCACATATCCAGCCAATGGCTTATGAGCATGCTTTTGCCGTATCCAGCCGGTGCCGAAACCAAGGTCAGAGGCTTTTTGCTATACTCTTCAAGCCGATCCAACAGGCGGTGCCGGTGCAGGTAATCTGCATTCACAGGAGGCCGGTACAGCTTGGTTTGCTTGACGGTATAGCCTGAAAGCGTTTCTGACATATTCGATCTTTTACAAAAATATGACGTGATGGCAGAGATCAAAGCCTAAAGTTTAACTTATAATCATTGTATTTATAGACTGAATTAATCAATAATTCTAATTTTTTTATCAGTAAACGCTCTAGAGTCGTTTGATTCATTTTCCATGGCAGAAAATCCCGAGAGGGTTTGAACAAGTCGCGAAAAATGTCAGATATTTTACAAACTGGCAATCGAGATGTGTCAGATCTTGTCTCGTCTTTTTAAAATGATTATCAAAAAAAATTAGCGGCCTCATCCGGATAACGGCAAGCTTTCGGCGCATCGAAAAGAGCAATTGCCGTACAGGATCCTTCGGCAACCAGCCTGTCTCAGGCAGGAGCTGTCTGGAAACAGCATTTCAGATGGCAGACTGGCCTCCTATCCCGCAGGCCTTCAGTATATCTCCCCGGAAGGGATAACACGAGGAAGGAAGAAAGGAGCGTACCGGCAGAACGGTCCTGGCACCAGGCTGAATCAGGCCTCAGGGTCCGGGGTCGTGTTGCTCTCTGGTGCCGCAAGCGCCATGATCCTCCGACCGTATTCCTCTTTTACCTGATCGAGGTAGGCCGCATCGATCTTCCCTTTCAGTGTCTCTACCTGGTAAAAGCGTTTTGGTATGACGATCTCCTCAGGTTTGAAACCGGTTGCTATCCGCACCTGCCAGCGCAATGTTCTGATAGTTTCAGCGACCGCATCGCGGTTATCCGCCAGATCGATATATCCGGCGGCCGACAAACACTCCGCCAGTAGCTCATCGTTATAGACCGATCGTGCAAAGAGGCAGGCCACCATCGAGGTCAGAAATGTCCGGCCCGGCTCGTCATCCATCAGGAAATCAACACCGGCCGACACGTCCTTGCTGCTGTGCTTCTGTTCCCGGGAGTAGGCTCCGGTATCCAGGTGAGAATGCCTGAAACCAAGAGACTGTGCGGCAAAATAGAGCTCACCGGTAGCATAGCCGGCCATTTCCTGGCCAAGCACGCAGGCAAAGTCCCGGCCGCCATAGACAGCCGCCGCTTTCAGGGTGCCGCTGCCGAGCAGCCGGTAGAAATCATTGCTGCCCAGGCCAAGATGCCAGGCCGCTTCCTGGTAGGCTGCCGCATCGCCGAACGAAAGCCGGACCAGACTCTCTTTCTCGCCGATGAGTCCCTGCTGGGTTGCCTCCGTCGCCCAGGCAAGGGCAACACCTCCTGACATCGCATCAAGTCCGACCCGCTCCAGATCCTCCAGAATGCGCAGCACATCAAAACAGTCGGTAACGCCCAGCATCGTCCCGGCGGCGAATATCGGTTCATAATCATAGGGGACCTGGTGGTAGAGGTAGCGGGCATCCTCTTTGAACTTGTCGCGAAAAAAGCCGAGATGGATGCAGCCGACCGGGCAGCCGGAACAGGCACCGTTGCGCAGCAGCGTCTTGTCGGCAAAGACCTCACCGGTAATCATTTCT
>JAHEMX010000629.1 GCA_024643445.1 Desulfobulbaceae bacterium
CCGTTTTGATTTTTTCTGCAAGACAGCCGATATAGGCGGGATTTTCGGGCCATGATGCTATCTCAAGGAGTCGGACATCATCAGCGACATCAGAAAGACAGCGCTTCAGTTCAGACAGGGATGATCCCGCCGTGGCACAGGAATAATGCGGATAGAGACTCAGCGCGATAATGGTTTCCACCTGCTGTTCAAGCATGAGCCTCAATGCCGTTTCTGTTTTCGGGAACCAGTAGCGCATGGCAGTGGTTACCACGAAATTGCCGTCATTCCGGAGTGCCTGCTGGAGAGCCATCTGCTGGGCGCGGGTGATGGCGGTGATGGGCGAGCCGCCTCCGATTCTGGCATAGGTCTCCATGCTTTTGGGTGCACGTTTTCTGGCAATATACCAGGCCAGCGGCTTTTGCAGGAGCGCAGGGCCAAGACGGATAATTTCCCGGTCTGAGAAGATATTGTAAAGAAAGGGCCGGACGTCCTCGAGCTTCTCAGGGCCCCCCATGTTCAGAAGAACGACGCCGGTCTTAGCTGTCTTCATGGCGCAGTCTCAGAAAAGTGGTTCGCATAGTCTCATATTTCTACCACAATCGCCTGGATCAGAGAAGAAGAGATTTGTCCGAAGGGGGGCATCGTCTGAAAAAGGATTTAGGGGCACTGAATTTTTATCGGTCATACTTGATTATGACGTGTCACACTTTATAATATAACTATAAGGGAACGCATGAGTGCAATTCCCACAGTCGGATAAAATATCTTATTGCTGATGCGACTTATTCCTGCTAAACCTGAAACCTCAAAATCACCCACCCAATTATTTTTGTTCTGCTGCTCCAACACCCTGCTGTCAGGTGTTCGGCGGATACTGATGACCACCTTTCATAGCGTTGTTGCGAGCAGTTTTTCATTGTGGCGCATCCCCCCCGGATGCACGATTTTGGCAGCGCCCTGCGTTGCCGGCACACAATATGGAGGAGTTATATGGAACTGAAAGTCGAGTCCCGCAATGTTGAGTTGAAAAAAGGCTGGCAGATGAAAATAGATGAGGAGAAGGAGAAACTTCTTAAAAACTTTGCAGGTTTTCTCCTTCATCTCAGGGTAGCCATCGAGGCCACGACTCATCATAAAGAGGGCGGTTACGAAGTCAAAATCGTGGCTTCAGTACCGAACGACACGGTCGTGGTCAGCAGAAAAGGCGTATTGGTACGCCCTTTGCTCATTGAAGCGTTTGATGTACTTATGCTGCAGCTCAAGGAAATTTTGAGAAAGAAGCGAAAGGTGGAAAAAAATGCCGAGGCGGCTATTGATGGAGACCGTATCGGTATCATTCACAAGGTCTCTCCGCATGAATCCTATGGTTTCATCACCACCCTTGACGAGAGGGAGATTTATTTCCATGAAAATGCGCTGAAGAACAGTAACATTGATGACCTGGTGGAAGGGGACAGTGTCCTTTACGGAGAAACGATAGGCGACAAGGGCCCGCAGGCTTCCTGGGTGCGAGTTGCCAAGTAACAGGGAAAAACGCTAGAGACAACAGGGTCCCGGGCATGGTGTCCGGAACCCTGTTTTTTTTTGCAGATGCCCGCCTCTATTTATCCCGGTATCGGGCAAAGGAGAAGTCACTGTTTGCATAGGTTGACGGATCGGCATCAGGATAGGTCACCTGCTGCCCGTTCCATGGTTTCTTCAGCACACAGTCGTTGCCTTCGGTGCCGACCACATTACTGCGGTGCAGCGGAATCTTACCGCCGGCTGTGGCAATGTAGCGGGGAATGGCATCACCGGAAATATTCCCATACATCGATTCGACGATATCACGCCCCACCTCGAGCGGTACCCGGAAATGTGCGAATTGGGGATTACGATAGCTGCAGTTGAACAGGTAGTAGGGGCGGATATAGGCTTCCTGAATTGTCTCGCAGAGCTTCCACATTTTCACCCGGCTGTCATTGATGCCTTTGAGCAGGACCGCCTGGTTGAGGATGGTAAAGCAGCGTTTTGAAATTCGTCGGAAGGTGTCGCGCGACACCGGGGTGATTTCCTGGGCGGTATTCACCTGCGTAACCACCCTGATCGGCTTTTTGTCGTTACTTTCCTCAATAATGTCAAGTAGTTCATTGTCGACACGCATCGGCACGGTGACCGGCACCCGGGTCCCGAGCCGTTTAACTCTGACGTGCTCGATCCCGTCGAGTTCACCGAGAAGCCAGCGCAGGAGTGCATTGGGCAGGACAAATGCATCACCGCCGGTAATGAGGACATCCCGGATTCTGCTGTTTGCCCTGATATAACCAAGGGCTTCGTTA
>JAHEMX010000630.1 GCA_024643445.1 Desulfobulbaceae bacterium
CATCAGTTTGTTGAGAAATTTTCTGTTCCCCTTTTCCGGTGAAATCGTACTACTCTCCATGAGATTCTCCCTTTAAGGTGTCCACAACAGCCGGGAACCTCAGAGAAAAGACTGTGCCCTCCGCCGAGGTGGAGAGCACCTTGATGGTTCCCTGATGTTCCTTGACAATTGCATATGAAACCGAAAGCCCGAGCCCTGTTCCTTCACCGGTTATCTTGGTGGTGAAAAAGGGTTCGAATATCTTTTCTATAGCGTCCTCGGGGATGCCCGGACCGGTGTCTTTTATCAATATCTCATTGATATCGTTACTGGCCCTGGTTCTGCTCGTTATGGTCAGCGTGCCGTTACCGCTCATTGCCTGGGCAGCGTTCACCAGAAGATTCATCATTACCTGGTTGAGCCTGATCGAATTACCAAGGATCGGTGGCAGGTCGGCCGAAAGGTTGAGCTCGATTTTAATATTGTGATAAATCGGCTGGTTGCTGAGTATGCCGAGGGTCTTCCTGATCACTTCATTGAGATCCAGGGGCTCCCGCTCGTAGCTCGTCTGATGCGAGAACTCCAGCAGGTCGGCGACAATCACCTTGCACCGTTCGGCCTCATGGATAATGGTCTGCAGATCTTCACTGACGGGATGGTCTTCGCCCAGTTCCTCCTGAACAAGATTGGCATAGAGCATGATCCCTGACATCGGGTTGTTGATTTCGTGGGCAACCCCTGCGGCCAGCCGGCCAAGTCCTGCCATCTTTTCAGACTGCATGAGCATATTGTGCGTCTGCTCGAGGTCCTCTTCTATCTGCATGATGGCGCGAAGATCGGTAAATATGCCGAAGGTGGCGAATTCCTTGTCCCGGTCATAGATGATGCCGCCGGAAAATTGCACCGGGATATCATGACCATCGGCGTGCTTTACGCTGATTTCATGGTGCAGCAATTTTCCTTTGCCGCCGAACTGGTCGCTGCGCATCCGCTTGATAATCTCATAGGCCAGCCCTTCGCTATAGAGACTGGTAACATGAAAATTCTCCATGCTCTTTTTGTCGGAATAGCCGAGCAGGGAGAGGGCGGCGTTGTTGAACAGGATGATATTGCCCTTCATGTCGGCGGCAATGATACCGTCTATGGATGAATTGATCAGGTTGTTGAAAAAAGTGTTGCGCCGCCGGAGCTGCGTTTCCAACCGTTTCCTCTCGGTGATGTCGATCAGGTATAACAGGTAATAGTCGGGGGATGAGGGCGGGTAGCTGAGCACGGCATCCAGTATTTTGACCTCATCGTCGCCGGTCTGGATCTGGATGACCTGACGCGTGCTGGAACGCTGGATTTCGGCGAGATTATCAAAGAACTGGTTAATCTGGTAGAAGAACCACTGGTTCTCCTCGCCGAGCAGTTTTTCCAGATCGGTATCGATCAGGTCCCGATAGCGGACCCCCAGCAGCTCGTTCGCCGCCGGATTGGCGTATAATACCTGATGATTCAGACTGACCACCATTACTCCGTTTGGTGTTTCTTCAAGGATCTGGTAGAGATACAGGTGTGAACCAAGTTCGTTGGTTACATCCGGCAGACTCTTTCTCAGAGGAGATCTTTCGTCGTCGGTTTTTAACACCTGCCTACCGTTCTATAAGATCCAGAAATTCCGGCAACTTTTCTTTCCAGCCAAGGGAAAGCAAAACAATCCCGTCACCAAGCGGCGCCAGTTCCTTCAGGAATTCAGCGGCAACCTGCATCCCCGCATTTTTTTTATCCGGCGCCTGCATCATCTTTTTCAGGAATTCCTGGGGTATCGACGGCACGCCAGGAAGGTTATTCAGATACCTGATCATGGTCACCGACTTGAGAAACATCAAAGAAGTATAGAGCTTGATGCCCGTCTGTTCAGCAAAGGGAAGAAACTGCTCTATGATATTCAGGTCATAGGTTGGACTCAGCGTCACCGAGTCCACGCCGTAATCCTTGAGCCGGAGGAAATACTCGGCCCGCTCCCGGTTGAAGTTGACGTCATCCGAGAGCTCAATGTAAACCCCGATGGTAAAATCGGTGGCTCCGTCAAGCGGCTCACCCGCCAGATCCCGGCCGGAGTTAAGCATTGAAATACATGAAAGCATAATGGGAAGATCCAGATCACCACTGCTGCGCGCTAACGGCTGATCTCCCTCCTTCGGATCATGCCCTTCTTTTATGACAACATCGGTAATGCCAAGATTCGAAGCACAGAGCAGATCTGCCTGGAAGGAAATCCTGTTGCGATCCCGACCATTTATCACCATGCTCGGTGCCAGGCCTTTCTCCTTC
>JAHEMX010000134.1 GCA_024643445.1 Desulfobulbaceae bacterium
CAGGGCCCCCATTACAAATTTTTTTTTCATTTTCTCCCCTCCAGTACGAATGTTTGTCCATTGCGCCACCCGACAAGCGTGGCCGGTAATTAACAAGAAAAATCCAGGTTTATTCAAACTAATTATGCAAAAGATATTCCTGAATTATTACGTAGTCATTCAAGATAGTTACGATGCGTGCTTTGTGCTTACGTTACCGCGCGGTAACGAATTGGAAGAGCGGCTG
This sequence comes from Desulfobulbaceae bacterium, assembly GCA_024643445.1. Taxonomy (GTDB): domain Bacteria; phylum Desulfobacterota; class Desulfobulbia; order Desulfobulbales; family Desulfocapsaceae; genus Ww85. The sequence goes on from JAHEMX010000134.1 coordinate 227, forward strand.
CTACCGTCTGGTAACGTTTGCGTTTTAGACCGGATCACGCCAGGTGTTCGAATGTAATCGATAACATATTGTAAAAAAAGAAAAATTGTATAGAGATGAATCTTACCGGTCGCTCATTCAAAAGGCAAGATCAGTTTTGACATATGGGGGGAGAAGGAGAATAATAGTGTTTCGGTCTTTGATCGCCGGTTGACAAAACCGCCTGATATCCCGGTACCTGAACGTGCCGGCAACCTTTCCTGCTGGTTGCCGTTTTGATCTGTCTGCATTGTCCGGAACACTTGCTTCTTGTGCGCCTTTTTGTTATGAAGCCTTGTCAATAATCCATACAGGGGTGCTCGTGGCAACAGCATTCAAGTGGCGATGTGCGGGGAGTCTGTTTAAGGATGCGTCTTCCGGCAATCATTTCGTTATCCACCTGATCTCATGTATCGTATGAACTAAAAGAAAGCACTATAGTCGACGACGGGCAGGAAAGGTTTTTTACCATGGCCGGAATATCAATAATAATACCAACCCGAAATGAAGCTGAAAATATAGATTTTTTGCTGCAGCGTATTTTCAGAGTGGAACTTCCGGAAGGGGTTTCACGCGAGATCATTTTTGTAGATGACAGCTCAACTGACGAGACACGGGCACAGGTGCTGACTTGGTCGGCATCACATCCGGAAGTCAGACTGGTGTGTCGTGACAGTAATGCCGGACTGGCCAGTGCGGTTATCGAAGGGGCAGGTCAGGCAATTCACGATATCGTGCTGGTAATGGATGCCGATCTGAGTCATCCCCCGGAAAAAATAGCGGATATGGTCCTGCCGCTACTCGACGGCAGTCATGATATGGTAATCGGCAGTCGCTATGTCGCCGGAGGTGCTACACCTGAATGGCCCCTGGCGCGGAAAATAGCTTCTAAAATTGCCACTATCCCGGCCCGTTTATTTACCGATGTAAATGATCCGCTCGCCGGTTTTTTCGCAACGGGCCGCGATCGCCTGACCTGTCTGCGTCCCGATGTACCCGGTTTCAAAATCGGTCTTGAAGTCCTTGCTGTTGGCGGACCAGATCTTGATGTCCTCGAGATACCGATTGTTTTTCACGATCGATTCGAAGGTTTTTCAAAGATGAACAAGAGAATCATCTTTGAATATCTGAAACAGGTTGCCCAGTTGCTCAGGCTGGAAATCGATACCTTCACGCCGAAACGACTGGCCCTGTTCGGCGGACTTGCTCTGCTGGTCAATTTCTGTGTTATTGCCGCCGGGTTGTTCGGTCGTCTTGCACCGCATACGGCTCATCTGCTGGCAGGAACCGGAGGCTGGCTGGTTATATGTCTGCTGGGTATAACACTCAAACGGCGTGTTGACGATACGTGGCGGATGAATGGCTGGCAGGTGGTGAGTGGCGTGCTGGTGCTGCTTCTTTCCCTCAGTTTTCAGGGTGCCGTCTATACCCTCGTGCTGAAACTGTTTTCAACGGGGAGCCTGGTTGCCTCTCTTCCTGCGGCCATTATCGGAACGTGCTTCTCCCTTGCCATGCTTTGCCTGTATACCTTCTCCGGTCTCGCGCAGGTCGCCCGTGACGTGCGGCTGCGGGTAGGGGCTTTTACGGCAATCCTGGTTATTATCATGATACGCCTGGCCTATCTCGGTCTTCCCGAATTGATGGAACAGGAGGCGTATTACTGGAATTATGCCCAGCATCTGGATTTAAGCTATCTTGATCATCCGCCACTGGCTGCACTTCTTATCTGGTGTGGTACCGCTCTTTTCGGCACCACTGAATTCGGGGTCAGGATAGGCGGTTTTCTCTGCTGGTTTATTACCGCCTATTTTATTTACCGTCTCAGCTTGCGGATGTTTGGTCGAACGGCCGCCCTGGGGGCGATAGTCCTGCTCAGCGCTTTGCCCCTCTATTTCGGCGTCGGTTTCATCATGACACCGGATGCGCCGCTGCATGCTGCCTGGGCCGCCTTGCTTTATGCTCTTTACCGCGCTCTTATTGAGCATCGTTCAGAAGCATGGCTCTGGGTTGGTGTCAGTCTCGGCCTGGGAATGATTTCCAAGTACACCATCATTTTACTCGGTCCTCCCGCCCTCTGTTTTATGCTGCTTGACCGCAGATCGTGGCCGTGGTTCGTCAGGTCTGAACCGTATGGTGCCGCTCTTCTTGCCCTTTGCATCTTCTTGCCGGTTTTGATCTGGAATTATCAGCATGAATGGGCCTCCTTTCTGTTTCAGGGCGCGGACCGGGTGGCGGCCAGAACATTTTTTACCACCCACAGGCTGTTCGGCTATATCACGCTTATCCTGACGCCGGCCGGACTTCTTTCAATTTTATACTATTTTTTCCGGGGCAACAGATTCAGGCCGAAGGTGTCTGGGTCAGGCACGGAAAAAACCACGGGATGGATTAATAGAGAGTTCCTGTTCACTCTGTTCATGATCCTGTTCCCCCTGAGTGTCTTTGTCATTTTCAGCATAACGAAGGAAGTGAAGCTCAACTGGACATCGCCTGTCTGGCTTGCCGCACTGCCGTTTCTCGGATGCAGTGTTATGGCGGTGCATGGTCTGTCGAAGAACCGGTTCCAGCAGCTGATACACGGACTCTGGAAATTCACCGTGATACTGCTGGTCGTCGGCTTCAGCCTGGCGATGTACTATGTGAGCCTGGGTTTTCCTGTACTGGGGTATCCCTCCGGTCCCTTTCTTATCGGCTGGGAGGATGTCGCCCGTAGGATAGAGGCGAGTGTTGACGAGATCGAAAAAGAGACTGGCAGCCGTCCGGTGGTGGTTGGTATGGACCACTATCAGATAAGCAGCGCGCTCGCCTTTTATCGAACGAAAATCGCAGCGCACGGCGCAGGGCAAAGAGGCCGGAGGGGGGTGGAAGAAACACTAGGCTGGCACCTCTTCGGCTGGAATTCGCTGATGTATGGTTATTGGGCCGATCCCAAGGATTTCTATGGCAAAGACATCCTGGCTGTCGCCTCCAGTGGCATCAGGGTCGAGTATCCCTACTACCAGAATCGCATACGCGGCATGAACAATATTCATGCGTTTGATGTTGAAAAAGAGGGACAGCCATTAAGGCGTTTGTATTTCCGCCTGGTACACGGCTACCGCCATGTCGATCAGTAACCCATCGATATGACAGTGATGGTGGATTGTTCTGCGGCATCCCTGCCTGTCCTGCGGGACGATCAGTCTCTTCCCCCATCTGCCAGATGGCGAGGATCAAGCAGCCGTTCCAGCACCTGGTGATCGAGTCCGCTTTCCTCGCGGGCAACCTCGAGGACCGGGCGTTGCTGCTGGCGAGCCATTTTTGCAATCCTTGCCGCTTCCATATAGCCGATGTAGGGAGCAAGTGGTGTGACCAGTATGGGGTTGGTCTTGAGCGGTGCCTGCATCCGCTTTATGTTGATCGCTATGTCACGAATCGCCTTTTCTCCGAGGGAATGTGCTGCGCCACTGACGAGTTCCGCGCTCTGCAGCAGGTCCGATGCGGCGAGGGGAAGCATGGTATTCAGCTGAAAATTGCCTGACTGGGCCGCCACGGTAATGGTGGTGTCATTGCCGATAACACGGGCCGCGGCCATGCATACCGCTTCCGGGATGACGGGGTTGACTTTATCCGGCATAATCGATGAACCCGGCTGCAGGGCGGGCAGGCTGATTTCTCCAAGACCGCTTGCCGGGCCTGAATTCATCCAGCGCAGATCATTTGCTATTTTCATCAGGGTGACGGCCGAGGTCTTTAAATGACCGGATGTTTCAAGAACGGTGTCGATGCTGCTCAGACCCTTGTAGGCGGAATCCATTTTTTGCAGAGAAATACCGCAGGTTTTACTGATCAGTGCAAGCGTTTTTTCGGCAAACAGGGGGTGGCAGTTCACGCCGCTGCCGACCGCCGTACCGCCAAGCGGGAGCCTGACCAGCCGGACAAGAACGCTTTCCAGCCTGCTCACATTGTCGTCCAGCATCGAAGCCCAGGCCTCGAGCTCATTGCTCAGCCTGATCGGCAGGGCATCCATCAGATGCGTTCTTCCGGTCTTTATGATCTCGGCGTGTTTTTCCCCCAGTTCGCGAATGATTGCAGCAAGGGCGGAAAGTGCCGGAATAACCGATTCGTTTATCAGCAGAGTGGCTGCCAGATGAAGCGCGGACGGTATTACGTCGTTTGAGCTTTGCCCCATGTTAACATCATCATTGGCGGACAGCAGGACGCCTTTTTTACGGGCACAGCCGCAGATTACTTCGTTGACGTTCATGTTCGTAGAAGTTCCGGAGCCCGTCTGAAAGACAGAGACAGGAAAATGTTGACTGCTCTGCTTGCCGAGGAGGGTCTTGCAGGCGGAGATAACGGCGGCCGCTTTTTCGCCTGGAAGAAGACCGAGGTCGCGATTGCTTGCTGCTGCGGCCTGTTTGATGATAATTATGGCGCGTATGAAACTGTCCGGTAACCGCTCGGGCGAGATAGTAAAATTTTCGATGGCCCGTTGTGTCTGGGCGCCGTAAAGGGCAGTTCGCGGTACCGCGAGAGATCCCATGGAGTCTTGTTCAATTCTGGTATCAGCTTTCATTGTGTCACTCACCGGATAGATTGTTGATGCTCTTTAGTGATCGTTACCGTTAAACCATAATACCGTTTAGTTGTTTTTCAGGTAGGTAGATTATAATAGCTGGCAGATTGATTACCGGGAGATAGCGAGAGGTTCTGGAGAAAACCATGGACAGTGACACGGACAACGAAGAAAAGATCGATGCTCCTGAGCATTGTTTTCCCGCACTGGCGCCGGCATCTGCTGTCATCTTGATACTGGGTTCCTATCCCGGTGTCCTGTCGCTGCAAAAACAGCGCTACTATGCCCATCCGAGAAACAGCTTCTGGCCTATCCTGGCTGATCTGCTGGCCTTTGAGCAGACCCTGTCCTACCAGGAAAGAGTGATTAAGGTGGTTGAGCGCAACATCGCCCTGTGGGATGTGCTGTATCGCTGCAGGAGGAGTGGCAGTCTTGATTCGGCGATCGAGGGAAACTCCGTTGTCGTCAACGATTTCAGTTCATTCTTCTCTCAGCAGCAGAGCCTCAAAGCGATCTTTTTTAACGGTGCCAGGGCGGAAATGGAGTTCAGAAAAAGAGTAGCCCTGCCGGACGTCTACCGGAGGACAGGTAGGGAGATCGAAATGATACGGCTGCCTTCGACCAGTCCGGCGATGGCATCGCTGACGCTAGAGAAGAAAAGGGCGGCCTGGAAAATCATCCTCGACTATTTGTAAACAGACGCCTTACAGAGCCACTGGCTTTGGCTTGCAGCCGGGTGGAAAGCCGTATCCATGAAGGATCCATGCAAAACAGAAGGCCGACAGATGACTATCCGCTCCGCACTGAAAAACCAAGGGCAGATCACGTGAGTGATCTGCCCTTGGGTAATCAGGGTCATCAAGCAACAGGAGGCGGAGGAACGCCGTTTTAACCTTTCCAGAGACCGTGCAGATTACAATAGGCTCTGACGCCGACGGTAAAAGCGTCAACGGGAAAGAATGCTTTTGGGGCTTCACCCGGATTGAGAAATACCTTGTAGTTCGTATTGCCGGCGCTCAATTCTATCCACTCGATAAAATGTTTTTCTTCCATCGGATGATCAACCGTACCGACCGAAACCTGCCAGCCGCCATCGACATTTTCTGCTACCGGAACGTGCTTCTCCTGGGCGGCATCGACGCTGTTCTCCGCCAGCAGAATCATATCCTGCCCACAGCAGACAAGCGCGCCGGCTCCGCCGGTTAACACCTCAACGATATTGCCGCATATCTTACACTTATAAACCTCAAGTCTTTGCGCCATGGTAATTCCTCCTTTCTTTTTCAAGAGATAGATGATGAAGTCCATTGCTCCGGAATCGGATACGGACAGTACAATGCATTTTTCGAACCGCAAGGGATGCGGACGCCTGACTTCCTTGCGGCCTATTCTAGCACATGGTTTGAGTAAAACATAATGCGGCAGGAAGTAGCAACCGGAAAATACCGTATAAAATGCCTTGACCTTGCTGGTAATGGTTATTATTACTGGCAGTCATGCTAACACGGTTAACGCTATTGTCAACAAATTGTTGAAGTGACTCTATAATCCTTGATATTGAGAGGGACGGCAAATCCGCCAGAGTTGCAGATATGAATTATCAAAATGACTGATTCTTATTGACATTTTACCAGAGGTGTCTGATACATATTCTAAACGATTGAGCAGGAAAACATTTTTTCTCGGGAGGGACTATTACATGAATTCAAGAGTGATTGCCGCTATTTTTGTTGCTGTCTTCATGATCGGTGTGAGTGCCGCCTTCGGTGCTGATTATGACCATGAAGTCAAAGCGAAAAACATCAGTTTTGCCTGGAAAATCGACGGAGACAAGCTGCTCGGAAAGATGTCGGCAAAGACGGATGGCTGGGTCGCCGTTGGTTTTAATCCCAGCACGAAAATGAAAGATGCCAATATCATCATTGGCTATGTAGACGGCAAAGATGCCAAGATTTATGACCATTTTGGCGAAAAGGCGACCGGGCACTCCGAAGATACCAAACAAGGTGGAAGCGAGGATGTAACCCTGGTGAGCGGGGTTGAAGAGGGGGGGATGACCACCATTGAGTTCACTATTCCGATCAAGTCGGCCGACAAACTGGATGGTGTGCTTTCTGCTGACTCGGACACCGTACTTATCCTTGCTTACGGGGATCGTGACAGCATCAAGGCTCGTCATAAATATCGAACCAGCATGACGGTTAACCTCGGCACGGGTGCTGTAAAATAATCGCCGATAGCCACTGATTTCGTGAAACGTATTACCATACTGAAAACCATTGTCCTGTTCGGCGGTCTGCTGCTGCTCCCGGTAGCCGGTCTTTCGCTCGATTCGTCTGGTGCAGGCACGGATGGCAGTTCAGATCAGCAAGGCAGAATCTGGATCGAAGAGCAGACCGGCGCAGTGGTTCCTCTGGACACGTCCTTTGTCGATGAAAACAACGTTACCGTCACCCTCCGGGGTTTGCTGACCAAACCGACCATTCTGCTGCCGATCTATTTCTATTGCCCGAATTCCTGTCCGAGCAATCTTGCCAATCTTGCCGTGGCGATCGACAGGATGAAGCTTCAGGCGGGCAAGGATTATCGGGTTATCGCCCTGAGTTTCAATGATCAGGAAACCCCGGAGCAGGCCCGCTCGGCAAAGCGTAACTACCTGAAAATGCTTCATCAAGGATTTCCCGAGCAGGAATGGAAGTTTCTCACCGGCAGTAAAGAGAACATTGCGGCCGTTCTCGATGTTATCGGCTACACCTTCAAGCCTGTTGCCGACGGAACCTTTATCCATCCTTCAGCCCTGGTGGCCCTGGCCAAGGATGGAACGGTTATCAAGTATGTCTATGGTTCATTTATCCCGGGGGATGTGGAAATCGCCCTGGTGGAAGCAGACCGGGGGGCTCCCGCCCGATCAGTCAAGCGGCTGCTGAATTTCTGCTTTAACTACGATCCCGATGCCAATAAAGGATTTTTCCAGACAACAAAATTAATCGTGTTGTCTCTTTTCGGTGTTCTGGTAGTGTTATTTTTTGTGATGTTTCTCAGAAAAAAGGAGAGAGGTAATTCCGGAAACGGATAACCGCAACCTGGATGATTGATATGACAGTGCAACAATCGTTTTATGATACACCCTCGCCGCCGGGTCTGACTGGTATAAAAGCCTGGCTGTTGACACATGATCACAAGCGTCTCGCCCTGATGTATCTCTGGGCGGTGTTCTTCTGGCTGGTTCTCGCCCTGTTTCTCGGGCTGGCGCTGCGCACGGAATTGATGTTCATCGATGAGACGATCATGTCGGCAGAGGTTTACAACGCCATCTTCACCCTGCACGGCGTTATCATGATCTTTCTCTTTGTGATTCCGGCCATCCCGGCAATTTTCGGCAATTTTTTCCTGCCGATCCAGATTGGCGCCGATGACGTTTTTTTCCCCCGACTCAACCTGTTTTCCTGGTATCTTTATATGATCGGAGGGGTGGTGGCGATTATTTCGCTTTTTACCGGGGACGGTTTTGCCGATACCGGCTGGACCTTCTACGTGCCG
>JAHEMX010000631.1 GCA_024643445.1 Desulfobulbaceae bacterium
TACTCAAGGGACGCGACCCGCGTGATGCCTGGCTTTTTGTCCAGCGTATCTGCGGTGTCTGTACGACCGTCCATGCACTCGCTTCAGTTCGCTCGGTTGAAGACGCCCTGAAACTCGAAATCCCACGCAATGCACAGTATATCCGCAACCTGGTGCAGGGTATCCACTGTCTCCACGATCATATTGTCCACTTTTATGCACTCTCGGCCCTTGACTGGGTGGATGTAGTCTCAGCGCTCGATGCAGATCCGGCAGCAACCCAGAAACTTGCCGAATCATTGTCCAACTGGCCGGGCAACAGCGCCAAGCGCTTTGCCGCTGTCAAGGGCAAACTCAAGGCCCTTGTGGAAAGTGGCCAGCTGGGACCGTTCGCCAACGCCTACTGGGGCCACTCAGCCATGAAGCTGCCTCCAGAGGCGAACCTGATGGCGGTCTCCCATTACCTTGAGGCCCTGGACTACCAGCGTAAGGCCACCATGGCCCTCGGTATTATTTCCGGCAAAAACCCGCATATTCAGAACCTCTCCGTCGGTGGCGTAACCGCAGCCATCAATCTGGACAACGAGGCCACCCTGAACATGGAGCGTCTCTACCGGATCAAGCAGCTGGTCGAAGAAGTTCAGGGGTTCATCAATAACGTCTACGTCGTCGACCTCGCCGCTGTCGGTGCCCTCTATGCCGAATGGCTCCCGTACGGCAACGGTGTTACCAACTACCTTGCCTCGCCGGATATGCCGCTCAACACAGCCGGCACCGAGTTTGACCTGCCCGGCGGCACCATCATGGGCGGCGACCTGGCCAGCGTCAAGGCGTTTACCAGTCTCAGCGATCCGTACTTCAAGGATAATGTGCAGGAATCAATAGCCCGCGGCTGGTATGACGGCGACTGGCAGAAACATCCATGGGAAGAAGACACCGCACCGAAAGCCGGTGAATTCGACGCAAACGGCAAGTACAGCTGGCTCAAGGCCCCGCGTTTCCAGGGTCAGCCGATGCAGGTCGGCCCGCTGGCCCAGATGCTCATCGGTTATGCCCAGGGTCATGAAAAAATTGTCAAGGGTGTTAACGGTGCCCTTGATCTGGTCAGCACCATCGCCGGTACCAAGGTTGGTCCCGGTGCCCTGTTCGGAACGCTCGGACGTCATGCGGCTCGCGCCGTTCGCTGTTCGCTGATGGCAGAGCTGACCCTGAAGCATTGGAATCTTCTCGTTGATAACGTAGGCAAAGGCGATCTGGAAATATTCAATCCACCGACCTTCCCGAAAGGTGAGATAAAAGGCATGGGTATCCACGAGGCGCCTCGCGGACTGCTGTCTCACTGGTGCGTTATCCAGGATGGAAAGATCAAGAACTACCAGTGCGTTGTTCCTTCGACCTGGAACGCCGGACCACGCGACGCCCAGGATCAGCTTGGACCTTACGAGGCATCCCTGCTGGGCAACCCGATTGCCGACCCGGAACGGCCGCTTGAAGTTCTGCGAACGATCCACTCCTTCGATCCGTGTATAGCCTGTGCCGTGCATATGCTGGATCCGGAAGGCCGTGAAGTCATGAAAGTCAAAGCTCTGTAAACTGAGTTTGCAAACTAACTTTCAACTTTCGGCTACCACCGACAGGAGGCAATTATGACGTATCAAAAGAAAAAGTGCTGGAGCATACTGCTCCGGCTGTATCACTGGGCGTTTGCCCTGTCTATCGTCACCTTGTGCATCACCGGGTTCTACATTCACGGCCCGTGGACCAACTCGATGACCGAGGGCAGCGCGGGCTTTCCGATGGCGTATGCGCGTTTGATTCACTTCGTTGCCGGCTACGTCTTCACCTCGGCAGTTCTTGCCAGGATCTTCCTGTATATTTTCGGCAACAAGCAGGAGCGGATCCTGGAACACCTGCCGGTTACCCCGCGCAACATCAAGAACCTGTTTAGTACGTTGTTGCGCTATATCTACATTACCGATGGTCATGATACAGACCGGCTCGGTCATAACATCCTTGCCGGTATGACCTATTTAATCATCATCATTGCCGCGCTTTTCCAGCTGGTCAGCGGCTTCTACCTGCTCTATCCGGAGATGGCGATCTGGGAAGGCTACGGACTGGCAATTTTCGGCAGTCAGCAGGCGGCCCGCTACATCCATCACCTGATAATGTGGCTGTTCATGATTTTCGCCTTTATTCATGTCTATCTGGTTATCTGGAATGACGTGAGGGAGCCAGAAGGACTCGTTTCTTCAATCTTTACCGGTGTCAAATTCACACATAAAGCGTAAATCTCTTCAAAACGGGG
>JAHEMX010000135.1 GCA_024643445.1 Desulfobulbaceae bacterium
ATGAAAAATATAAATTTTGGTTAACAAATCATTTCACTGGATTTCGCAAACATCGCGAAATCCAGTGAATTCAACGTTGAGTCTGTATACAAATTTTCTATAAACTTCAAGTGAACACAGCAATTTATCTGATTTTTTAAAAGTCGTTTCGTATAACGTTTTTTAAATAATCGACTATTCAAATAATCCACAAGAGGAGTAGAGAAGTGAAAGTCGCGATCGTTGGGACAGGGGCTGTGGGAGGTTATTTCGGGGGAAGATTGGCCGAGGCGGGAAATGACGTAACGTTCATTGCCCGAGGCAGCCACCTGAAAGCAATTCAATCCGGCGGCTTACGGGTAAAGAGTATACTTGGAGATTTCACCATCAAACCCGCTCAGGCGACAGATCGCACAGAAAAGGTCGGCGCCGTCGATCTGGTTCTCTGTTGCGTCAAATCCTGGCAGGTGGCAGCAATTACCGATCAGCTCAAGCCATTGGTCGGATCGGATACGACAATAGTTCCACTGCAGAATGGGATTGAAGCCCATACCATTTTGTCCGAATCCATCGGCAGGAGACATGTTCTTCCTGGCCTGTGTAAAATGATCAGTCTCGTCGAGGGGCCCGGAATTATTTCCCATAAAGGAATCGACCCGTACTTATCGATTGGAGAAATGGATGGCTCAAGAAGTCGAAGACTCGAGAAAATCGTGCAATTATTTACTGATGTAAAAGGTGTAACTATTAATGATTCTAATAATATTATCAGTGATTTATGGATGAAATTCATGATTATAGCACCGTGGAGCGGGGTTGGCGCCGTCACCCGGTCACCGGTCGGTATTTTTCGCGAGGTCCAGCAGACCCGTGACCTGCTCCTGGAATCAATTCGGGAGGTGTTCGCGGTTGGCCAGGCAAACGGGGTGAACCTGGCAGAAAACGCCGTGGAGGCTACGATGGCCTTCATTGACACTGTTCCTGCTGCAGGCACCGCATCAATGCAACGGGATATAATGGACGGGAAACCGTCAGAGTTGCATGAGCAATGCGGCGCAGTCGTCAGATATGGAGAGAAGAAAGGAATCCAGACACCGGTGAATCGATGCATCTATCACAGCTTGCTTCCTCTTGAATACAAAGCCAGAGGAAAAATTTCTTTTTAGAAAAGCCGTGACAAAAGTTCCGGGGAAGACCCCACCGGTTAACTCGCGGCGATCCAGCCACCGTCAACAAACAGGGTGTGCCCGGTGACAAAATCCGAAGCAGGACTGGCAAGATAGATGGTGGCGTTTATCAGATCTTCCGAAACGGCAAGACGCCCCAGAGGAATACGACTGAGGATCTTTTCAAGAACCTTGCCCTGAAGAAGGCTTTCCCTGCTGGGTGTTCGGATGGCGGTAGGACCAATAGCGTTGACTCGAATGCCGTCAGGCGCCCACTCGGCGGCAAGCGCTTCAGTCAGATGTGACACACCGGCTTTAATACCGCCGTAAACGGAACGGTTCGGGATAATGCTGCGACTGAAAGTCGAGCTGAGATTGATTATTTTCCCATAGCCCTGGGTTTTCATGATAGAGCCTATCTGCTGACAACAGAAGAACAAACCTTTGAATGAAGTGTCAAGCATCACATCCCATTCATCCTCGGTCACATCCCAGGCGGGCTTCGTTACGGTAAAGGCGGCGCTATTGAGAAGAATGTCAACCCTGCCGAACCGGTAGAGAACGAATTTTTTCAACCCCTTGATGTCGCTGAGTCTGCTGACATCCATCTGATACATCTCCGCCCTTCTTCCCGTCGCTTCGATTTCTTCCTTGACTCCCTTCAGCACTTCTTCCCGCCTGCTGCAAACAACGATATCGGCACCGGCACGGGCGAGGCCCAGGGCAATATCTTTACCGATACCCTCGCTGGCACCTGTTACCACGGCCACTTTACCGGAGATATCAAACGGTGATAGCTGGCTTTCCATAGAACATCCTCCTTTGCAGGAAATCTGAATTATTTTTTATGAGCTGAATATCATTTTCGCGAGGGCCACGATAATAAAAAAAAGGAACATCCTCTTAACCCAGACATTCCCAATTCTCTCTGCATAATGAGCCCCGAGGTAGGAGCCCACCAGGCATCCCGTCAGCATTGTCAGCCCCAGAGAAAAATCAACGGCGTCATGCAGAGAAAATATGATTGCCGCCGTTCCAGTCATGCAGATCGACGCAATTTTTTGCGTGGCGGCGCTTTGAATAAAGGTCTGCCGGAACCAGCCAATGAGGATGTACATCGAAAAAGTACCGGCCATGGCACCGTAAAACCCGCCATACACGCCAACGAAAAAGCTCAAGACGGCACCGATGATGTATTCCTTCTGTTTAATCGCGGTTTTTCTTTTTTCAACACCCATACCGGAATTGAGCAGAAGAAAGAGTGTCAGGATGATGGTGGTGACGACAATGACCTGTTTAAGCACACTCTCGCTGATTTGTAATACGATATTGGCACCCAGGGCGGAACCGAACAGTACCGGAATTGCAACAATCAATCCGATCCTGTAGTTGATCAGCCCCTTTTTGTGGAACTTGTACCACCCCGCCACACCAACCCCGACAATGCCGAAACGATCGGTCCCGATAGCGGTGTGAGGCGGCAGCCCTAACAGAATCAGCGTCGGAATGGTGATGATACTGGCCCCGCCGATCAGGGTACCGAAAGCCGAGGCAAAAACGGCTACCCCGAACATGATGAAAAAGTTAAAAATTTCCATACTCTCCATGCCGGTTTACTCTTCCATTGTGATCAGTCGTCCGACTGGCTGCCTTCTCAATGCCAACATTGGTAGACTCAGACCCCGGATAAAGGGTAACGTCCACTGAAAATCTCGCCTAACCGGTCTAAAACACGCAAAGCGCTCTCTTTATGCAAGAGCGCTTTGCGATCAAAAAAAACGGAACCAGTTAAGACAACGTTACGGATTACAAGCGTCTTTTATAATAAGAGGCGCCGCGCTTTTTAGCGAAGATATCGCCCGCCACACACATCCAGGGTGATGCCGGTGATATAGCTCGATTCATCAGTTGCCAAAAACACAATCGCCGAGGCAATTTCGGCAGGTTCGCTCAATCGTCTCAGGGGAATCTGACTCAAAATCTGGTCTTGCTTGGCTTTGCCTTTTCCATCCCAGAGTGCGGCAATCCTGTCTCCTGTCATGGTCACGGTAGGTGCAACCGCATTAACCCGAATGTTATCTTTTCCCCAGTCATTGGCCAACTGCCGGGTCAATCCCTCGACTCCCGCCTTTGCCGCGGTATATTGCACTCCTGCCAGGGAAGCCTTCCAGTGACCGGCCAGGGCAGACATGTTGATGATAGCCCCCCCACCATTTTTGACCATCAGAGGTATTACCTGCTGACACGTGAAAAAGGCTCCTTTCAGATTGACATTTACCACGAGATCCCAATCTTTTTCTTCGATCTCTTCCAGGCGGTGAGGGGTGAATAAAGCCCCCCCCGCATTGTTGACCAGGATATCGATGGTGCCCCACCGGGAGACGACCTGTTCAACCATGTCGACGACCGCCGCCTTGCTGGAAACATCCATCCTGAGCCCCAAGACATCGGCTCCTTCCTGTTGAAAGTGAGCGACTGCTTTCCCGATGGCTTCTTCGTTGATATCGGTAATGACGATTTTTGCTCCTTCCTGAAAAAGAGCCTGGGCAATGGCATAGCCCATACCCTGTGCGGAACCGGTAATGACCGCGACCTTGTCCTGTAATCTTTTCATCGTGTTATCTCGCTTCCCCGGGTTAATATTTTGCAATCATGCGTGAATGCCAGAGAATCACCACAGTTGCGGCACCATCGTGAGCGCTATGGTCTTTCTCGTCATCTGTTCTTCCTGCTGTCTGCCAAGATGATAACTGAAAACGGTTTTCACTGCGGTGACCGGTTATTTCAGAAACCCTGTTTCCAAAAGAGCCTTTTTCAAATCACGCTTTTGCGCTTCGGTCAATCCCTTGATCGGTTTTCTTGGATTACCCCCGACGAAACCCGCCAGGTCCATGGCAGCCTTGACCCCGGCCACGCCGTAGGTTCCTGATACCTGTTTATTAAGATTGACGAGGTCCCGGCTCTGTTTTTCGGCTTCTTCCAGCCTCCCCTGTTTAAAGGTCTGATACAATGTTGCACAAGCATCAGGAAAGACATTGGCCAGCGACAGGACCCCTCCGGTTCCTCCAGAAGTCAGCAGGTCCAGGAAATAACCGGCCGAGCCGGCCATCACCGAAAAGCTGTCACTTTCCGCTGGCAGAGAATCCTTATAGGTGGCTTTTGAACTGTCCTTGATGCCGATGACATTTGGATGGCCGGCAACCCGCCTGAGCACTTCCGGGCCGATATTGACTCCCGCGGCAACGGAAGGATTGTTGTAGAGAACCACCGGCACCGGAGAGGCTTCGGCAACATCGATGATGTAACTGGACAGGACATCGTCATCCATTCTCTTGGCGAAAAAATGAGGCATGAGCAAACTCACCGAATCAACACCCATGTCTGCCGCCTGCAGGGTCAGCTCAATGGTTTCATAGGTGCTCTCGGCCGCCGTTCCGGCCATGACCACTTTATCAGCGGAGCGATGCTCCAGCACGGTCTTCAGCACCTGAAAACGCTCCTTTGTCGTCAAAGACTTGAACTCACCATTGGTTCCCAGGACAAAATACCCCCGCAACCCGGTCAGATTCATCTTTTGGATGTTGCTTGCAACTCCCTCCAAAAACACCTTATCTTCCCTGAAAGGGGTACACATCGGGGAAAAGACCCCAGCCAGCATTTCTTTATTTTTTTTCATATATGGTCTCCATAAGCAATTTGAATTCAGGTATGCATAAAAAAGAGAAATTTCTCCATAACCGTATCAATGAACAGGTCATCATTGATATGAGCATCTATCGTTTCAAAAGGAATCGAGGGCTTCAGATTCTCCTGCAGGACATCAATAAAGACCTGATTACTCTCCGGTTCCCAATGAGGCAACCCCACCCTGTCCGGGTGGGAAAACCCTTGCAGGGGTATAAAAACATGGATGAGCCCGCTTGCCTTGTTCAGTTTGCGAGCGGCCATCTGGGCAACCTTGACCAGTTCGTCCCGCGTCAACCTGACCAGGGTCAGATTCGGATTGTGGACAATATATTTCTGGGCTTTCATGCTCTGGGGCAAGGTATCAAGCGGGCCTTGTACCGAATAGTTGACGCTTCCCGGTGCGATTACCTGGGGAATTCCCATCTTGCTCGCCGACTCCAATCGGAAATCCCGAATGGAGCGGTGCAGCCCACCAACCACGGAGTCCGCCAGTTCATGCATGTTCAAATCAAGAACACCCTTGAAATGGCCTTCAGAAATCATCTCTTCCATGGCGATGCCGCCCGTCCCGTTCTGGTGAAAAGCGACACTCTCAAAACCATGTTTTTCCAGTATGCTCTTTGCCCGCAGTGCCCCGGGAGTCGTTGTCCCTAACATTGACAAAGCGACTGGGATTTTTGCCGAGGGTTTGCTGCTTTGAGCTTTAAAGTTTTTAACCATTCCGCAGATAGCATTGGCCGCATTTTCAAGAACCTGGATAGTCAGAAAATTCAAGCCTTGAATATCAGCCACGGAATGCATCATGATGATATCTTTCGTGCCGACATAAGGACCAAAAGTGGCCAGTCCGGAAGCAACCGTTGCAACCATGAATTTCGGAATGCCAAAAGGAAGCGATCGCATCGCCGCAGTACCGATATCGGTTCCCTGAGCGCCCCCAATGCCAATAATACCCTGTACCTTTCCCCGGCGAAATAACTCCGCCGCCACGTTCCCGGCGCCGATCATCATGGTCCGGATACATCTCCCCTTGTCTTTGGAGGCAAGCAACTGCTCGATAGGAATACCGCCCGCAGCGGCGACCTCTTCCCTGCTGATATCAGCGACCTTCTCGGTCGGCGGCGGGAAAATCCCGGCGTTCAGCAAGAGTGTCCGGCATCCGCATGACTGAATCAACCCCTTGAGGAAGAGTGCTTCCTCTTCTTTGGTATCCAGTGTAGCTGTTATCAGGACCGTCGGTTGAAAGGCATCAGGATGTTTTTTCATGGTCGTTGGTGTCAGATCGTTGGTATCCATATGGCGGTATTGCCAGCGAGTTTACTTTCGGAGAGGGTTGGTAATGCTCTCCCGGTCATGACGAAGCACTTTCATTCGATTTGACAAGAGTTCAGTCCGCGGCGACGAAATCAGCCCCTAACGGCGGGCGGGTATAAAACTCGAGGTAGCGGAATTCCCGGCCGGATCGGTTGATGGTCATGTGCTTTTTACCTGACGGGATAAAGATGATATCGCCCGTTCGGATCACCGTCTCCTCTCCTTCAACCACCTCGATGGCTTCGCCTGAAATAACCACAATCACCGATTCACGCTTCTCGTGGTAATGGTAGGGCACCTGCGTGCCGGGCGGCAGCAGGCCGAACATACCGCCGAGTTCCCTGGCATCGTGCTTATCGGTGAGAATTTCTGGCCGATAGGACTCGCCGGGGCTGGGGTTTTTTATCTCGAGATATTCGCCGGTCTTAAACATTTTCAACACCTGAACCTCCAGTATAGAATTTGACCGTTGGTGATACTGACCCTTTTCGTAATGCAACTTAGGTCGGTTAGCCGTTATGACATCATGTCTTCAGGCTACCTTGGAAACTATTCTGTGGGTGTGCCTTTCGCGTCTTCCCGGGGGAACGAACAGATCGTGACACCCAACCCGTTTTTCCTTTTCTTTCTTTTTTAGCGAAAAATGATCGGGATCACTTTTTCCTGAAAATCAATGGCCACCTTGAATAATCAGGTTATTCAAGGTGCCCCTGTGCAATAGAGTCGAAAAGTTCCTTGCCAAACCGTTTCTGCTGCTCCATCAAAATAGGTGCGACCGCATCCTTGAAGGCCTCCCGTTCCTCTCTCTCCAATACGGTAATATCGACCTTTTCCGCACCGAGTTTCCCCAGAATGTCTCCATCCTCTGCCGCCGCCAGGCGGCGCTGCTCCAGAGTAGCCTCCCGCGCGGCACGGGAAAGAGCTTCACGGCACTGTTCCGGCCATGCTTCATAACTTTTTTTATGGCAAAGGAGTGCCGCTACACCAAAAAAATGAGCCGAGAGCGTAATGTATGGATGGTACTTATAAATCCCGAATTTGTAATAATTGGTAAGGGGATTTTCCTGGGCTTCAACCTCGCCGGATTGCACACCGGAAAGAAGTTCCTTGACGTCAAGGGCGACAGGACTAAATCCGAGCAGCCCAAACACCTTCGTATGCAAATCACTGAAAAGAGTACGAATACTCATCCCCATAATATCGGAAGGTGTCCTGATCGGCCGGTGTTTGTTGCTCAAATGGCGAAATCCGTTATCCCACAATCCCAGCAGATGGTAACCCGTGGCAGCACTCACTTTTTCGGCAAGGAGCTTTCCCAACGGCCCGTCCATCGCGGCGTACGCTGTATTTCTCTGGTCAATCACGAAGGGCAGATCGAACAAGGCGAACTCAGGTATCCGATCAGCAAGATAACTGGTTGAAAAGTAGCACATGTCCAGTTCACCGTTTTCCGTAAGACTCAGTAAATCCGCTGCTTTGTACCCGGAATTCACAATATTTCCATCTAATTCGAAACGGACCGCATCTCCTAATTCAGCAGTCAACCGTTTACCCAGTATTTCAGCAGCCTGATTATGAACTGATGCTGGCGGCTGATAACCACCAAAACGTATATGCGTCGTTCTCATTTAAACTTCCTGCGTCTCCATTTTTTTCACGTCAGAGAAAGATAATCATGCGAATAACTAGCAAAACAGTTTTACACCGGATGATACGTCGCTTTGCCACATTCCGCCGGTCCGATATCGGTTACGTTCGCACAGTATTTTGTATGTATTCCACCCGCGGGAAACCCGCCTTGTTCCCCTTGAACCTGTAGCAATTCAGCCGTGTTCCAAGCATCAATACTTAAACGGTTCCGCTGAGCGATAGCAGACCGGCTAAACAGTCCAATCACAGGCAGACGGGATACCGGCGAACAGTATATAATATTTACCATTTCCAGAAGTTAGATACAAGGAAGGTTTGACCTTATCAACCTCATGTAAAAGGATCAAAACGAATCATATGGTGAAACTTGTCGACTCGTTTTTCTCTTCAATTCAGCAATCAATGACGAGGGCTGCGATATCGTTTTATTTTTAAAAAAAATTGAATTTTCAGAGCTGATTCTATAAGGTTTATGCAAACGGCATGAACTGCCCAGCCGAAGCAACCGGATAACAGAATAGAGCGAGT
>JAHEMX010000632.1 GCA_024643445.1 Desulfobulbaceae bacterium
CCCTTCCTCATGTAGGCCCAGTCAATACGCATAAAAACCTCCATATAACTGAAATTTCTGAGTACATAAAACCTGCCCGACAACGGGCATTCCATCATAAAATAAGCACCGCCTTAAAATTCATCGTCTGGTTATCGTTTCTTTCGGAGACTCACTTCTTTTTTTTCTTTTTTGTATCCTTCGCCTGTTTCTTTTTTTCCTTCTTTTGTTTTTTGGCCTTGTCGCCGATCTCACAATCCTTGCAATATTCCTTGTCCGGTTTACATGTTTTTTTTGCTCCTTTCAGCGGGCAGCTGCCGCAGTGTTTGCCTTTTTTTTTGAATTTTCCGCAACATTTTTTTTTCGGTTCCTTATCGTCACCCATCATCACACCTCGGACTGTTATAACCACTGTTTCGGTTGTTTTTATTACACTCTGCGCATCGCCAGGCGCAGCGTTTCAAGAAAAATGAACACGCGAGCAAAAACCGCGCGCGGCACCCTATTTCATCAACGGATAATAGGCATTTTCAGCTGCTATTTGCTGCCAATGATGAGCAGAAGCATCGGGAAAACAGATAAGAATTATCGGATGAGTGACAAGGGAATTATTCCTGAAAACTCATCATTTACCCTGCTTAAAAAAAAATAGAGCAAGCCTCATGATCATCAGGTCCTGTTCTGAGCGGCAGCGTTCCGGCCCTGCGAAACAGCCGCTTGACGCTGTCACCTGCCGGAAATGCTGCCCAGAGATAAAAGGATCATCAACAGGAACATGAAGCCATTAAGAAGCATGAACAGCAGTCGATAGTCGGGTCTCGTCCGGACACACATTTTCATGGCGAAATAGATACCCATCAGCAGACCGCTTATGCTTACACTCCACCTGGAAATCGCAGGCAGGTGGTTGAGCTGGATGATCAGAAGATGCATGATGGTCACCAGCGCGGTTACCCAAACGGCCGAAAGCAGCCGCAGGCTTCGCTCCGGCATGAGTTTTATCATGCTCGGCAGGACACCTCTCTGATAATCCTCCCGGTTATCCAGTACCACAAGCCAGAAATGCGGCATCTGCCAGACGGCGAAGAGTACGACAAGGGTCAAGATAACCGGCGAAGCAATGCCTCCCCCGCCGGCGAGCCAGCCGATCAAGGGCGGCAAAGCCCCGCACAATGCACCGGGAACCAGTGCCCAGATGCTCCGGTATTTCAACGGCGTATAAACAAAATTGTAGAGAACGATCGAAAGGGCCCCGATCCAGAAAGGGCCCTGCCCCGTGCTGCCGAGATAGAGAATCGACAAGCCGAGAAGAAGCAATATCCTCGCCTGCAGGAGTGCAGCGCCCGGCGTGATGAGCCCCCGGGCCAGCGGTCTGTTCCGCGTGCGCGCCAGCAGCCGGTCTAACCGGTATTCCTGGTAACTGTTCAAAGAGGCCCCGCCGCAGGCAAGTAACAGGACACCGGAAAAGACTATCGGTGCCTGCGGAAAATAGCGGGGAGATGCCAGAAAAAAACCAAACAGAGCGGAAACTGCCACGAGAAGACAGAGCGGAACCTTGGCTATCTGCCAGCGATAGCTGGTCAGGCAGTCCGTGCGTTTATCAAGGTGCACAGCCTGCCCTCTCACCATCAGGCTTACTCTTCTTTTTCAAGCCAGGCCAGATATTCTTGTTCGGGGACAATCTTGAGCTTAGCCAGCATGTAGGAGTGGTCGACACCGCAATATTCCGTGCAAAGTATGTCATACTCCCCTTCCCTGTCGGCATTAAACCAGGCATAGGTCTTCATTCCCTTGACGGCATCCACCTTTATCCGGTAGGAAGGGATGTAAAAGCTGTGAATCACATCCCATGACTCAATATTCAGCTTCACCGCTTTGCCAAGCGGCACGACAAGCTCGTTTTCCACTTCCTTGCCGTTCTGATAGATAAATATCCAGGAATACATCTGGCCGGCGACATCGATCTCAATCGCGTCTTTCGGCACATTTCTGAGGCCGATATACGATTGCCAGCCGACCCAGAACATGGTCAGGGCGATAATGGTCGGTATGACCGTCCAGACCACCTCAAGGTTCAGATTATCCCGGACATCGCTCGTAGGAACAGGGTTCCTGCTCCGACGGTACCTGATGACAAAATAGATCATCACCGCGGTAATACCGATCAGGAGTATGAAAGATATACCAAGAATATACCAGAAAGCCAGGTCTACGCCTTTTACCGGATCCATAGAGCTCCACGTCTCTTATTGCTGCTTATCGGAAAGCCACGTCCCAAAAAGTAAAGCTTATCATTATAGCCAGA
>JAHEMX010000633.1 GCA_024643445.1 Desulfobulbaceae bacterium
TCATCCGGGTCTTCCGGCGATTCCGGCGGTTCATCCGGGTCTTCCGGCGATTCCGGCGGTTCATCCGGATCATCCGGATCATCCGGGTCATCCGGGTCATCCGGGTCATCCGGGTCATCCGGCCGCGGAAAATAGCTATCGTCATGGATTTTTATGTACAGCAAAGCAACAGCCCCCCATGAAAACGCTGATCGTTCAGCGCTCAACACACCTCTTCCCCGCCCTTCTCAGTTATAACCTTTCCTTTCGCAGCAGAATCTCTTATCGCCTGTAATTTGCCCGTAGTCCTCTTTTCTCAGGAGCAGCCAATCTTTACACAACCAAATCTTCACTATTCACTCGCGCCCGGACTGTCCCCTGGACATGACACGGGAAAAAGCAGAACGATTCCAATACCTTTTCATGTGACGGGCGCCAATGCGCGGTAATTGGTCAGACAAAAAACGATATGTGCCATGACTCATTGCGAGACGGCACACTCTGTGTCATGTCACACAAATGAGCACCGCCAGCACTCGACCTGCGACCGGTCGATCCATCGACTAACTCCTCTATATCCACTAGCAATTGGTTTGGTCGGGCCATCCATCAACGCCCCGATACACTCATGGCACATTTCTTGATGTGAAGGTAGTCGGGAAGTTGGAATCCTGCCGGCCAGCCGCCTTGGCACCGCTCGTGCGTCCATATGTTCAGAGGAACAGGGTCAACACCCCGTTTCCGGGCACCGCCAGCCGGTTGCCCGGCGCAAACAGTCTGATCGGCAGCATCTAATGTTTTAAGGCGATCTGATTATCTCCCCTGCTTTTCAAGCGGCAGTTCCGGAAAGGGGCAGGATTGATCGCCATAACCGATTCAACCAGGGAGGTACGTTTATGAACAAATTTACACAAACGGGTTTGAGCATACTCCTGTTCGTTGTGCTGTGTCTGGCAGCCGGCCTCGCCGGTGCCGAGGAGGAACAACTCCTCTGGCCGATCGAGCAGAGCCTGATGACCAAAGCATGGAGCAATGACGGTGTCCAGGAATGGACCGCCATCGGCAAGGTAAGGATGTGGAACAACAAGACCGACATGTTTATCAAGGTTACGCCGGATGATAATTTCAGGCTCGAAGAGGTCCAGATAAACATCACAATGGACAATTATGAAAGCTTCGTCCCCATTCTCAACAAGAAAGGCAAGCCGATCCCCGGGAAATTCACCTACAAGTATGATAATCCCGACCCTTCCAGGCACATGGAGATAGTCGCTCTGGACATGTCGGAAATCTGCTGGGGCATCCCGGAAAAATGCCCGCTCAATCGTTATGTCATCATACATGCCGAGCTGTCGCGGCTGGATCCGTTAACCGGTGATTACGCCAATATCGGCGAAGGCGCCTTTGCCTTCGGCGATGGAAAATTCGACAAGCCTGTAACCGGGAATAACGAGGAAGAGGGGCTGGTCTGGGGCTGGTACAACACCTATCCCATCGCCAAGATAGAGACGGGGCACTTCGTGGACGCCAAGGTAAAAGGAATGACCTACCTGACGCCAACCCAGGAAGGCTCTTCCGGCGAATCGGGTGATTTTTTCTACATCCACGGCGAGCGGGCCGATTTCTGGGTAGGGGATGCCTACCTCGGCAAGGCGTTGGCCAATCACAATGTAACCCCGTACGACCTCTATTATAATGACGTCGCCATGACCGACGACCAGTCCCTTAACGTGGCCTGGCTGCTCCAGAGCCTGGATGCGGACGGCGCCCCTGACTTCGGACCGATCAATATAAGCGACGCGGTGATCGGCTGTCTGAACGATTCGCTCCCAGGTAATGATCCGGGCGACTTCTCGAATTCCACCGCTGTAGGCAGACTGGTCAGCGCAACGAACCAGTTGTGCGCGGAACGCGCGATCGCGCTGACGGCAATTGCACGGGAAGACGCTCTTGCTAATCTGGACATGGGGCAAATGGCGGCAAATATCCTGAAGAAAAACGTCTCCAAGACACCCAGCATGCTCAGCGACAAGGCCAAGCTGGAAATCATGCCGTTCTACGTCCCGGCCAAGCGCTCGGACGGGACGCCGACCGAAGTGGTCTACCATGACACTGACGGCGCTGTCATCGAAACGCGGGGTGTCGCCAAACCCATCGTCGTCAACTATCTTGACGAGGACGAGGGCACCGGCGCCTTTGATGTGTTCGTTGCCACCTCGATGGACGACGGAGAGACCTGGAAGCGGCGGAACATCTCCAAGACCGCCGACAAGACCTCATTGCTCGGTTACCCCGGGGAGTCC
>JAHEMX010000136.1:0-2621 GCA_024643445.1 Desulfobulbaceae bacterium
CGACTCGGCTGAGAGCTTCTCTTTTGGCATTAACGAGGTTGTCCACAACCGTCAGTTCATGCCCTTGTCCGAGAAGTTCAAGGCAGGTATGACTGCCGATATATCCGGCACCGCCGGTCACAAGTAGGTGCATTAGTCGCTGCTCATTGTCTAAATTATGTATCTTTTTCTAATTTATTTACTCTGGTAGTAAAACGAATTACTTTGGCAGCATACCGCCTTGCATCATAGTCTGAAGCCATGCTGCAGGCAATAGAAAACAGGCCGGCCGAAAGAGCCGAACGAAGCGATCAGCAGTGATACTTCACACGCTGAGTCTCTGGAGGCAAACGACCTGAAACAATATCGAGGAGGAAGAGGCATGCCGTACGTAAACATCCGCGTTGCCGGACAGCTGAGCAAAGAACAGAAAGCAAATATCAGCAGGGGCGTAACCGAGGTTATCAGCAGGGAAGCGAATAAACCGCCCGAGGCCGTTCTTATCATAATCGATGAAGTATCGCGTGAAAACGTCGCCAAGGCCGGCAAGCTGGTCAGCGAGGGCTGACCTGCGTGGAGGCAAAACGCAGGATCGAGGAGTTGACCAGACTTCTCAATGAACATGCGCATCGCTACTACGTCCTGGATGATCCGATCATCTCCGATGGGGAGTATGATCGGATCTTCCAGGAACTGCTTGCCCTGGAAGACGCCTATCCGGCACTTGCCGGCAAGGATTCGCCGACTAGACGGGTAGGTGGCGCGCCGCTGGAAAAGTTTGACCAGGTTATCCACCGGTTGCCCATGCTCAGTCTTGAAAACGGCTTTTCCGACAGCGACCTGGAATCCTTTTCCGAGCGAATCCATCGTTTTCTGAGCCAGCCGGTTGAGACAGGCTATTCAGCAGAACCCAAGCTCGACGGTCTTGCCGTGGAACTTGTCTATGACAGGGGAAAATTGGTGCAGGGTTCCACAAGGGGAGACGGCATTACCGGCGAAGACATTACCCTTCAATTGCGCAGCATCAGCGCCATTCCGCTCAGCCTGCGCAGCGTGTACCCCGAACTCCTCGAAGTCCGGGGCGAGGTCTACATGGAAAAAGCAGGTCTTTTGCACCTTAATGCAAAGCAGTCCGCCAAAGGGCTCCAGCCGTTTGCTAATCCGCGCAATGCCGCCGCAGGTTCACTGCGGCAGCTCGACCCCGCTGTCACCGCCGAACGGCCGCTCCGGTTTTTCGCTTACGGGGTCGCCAATCCCGCTGCAACAGCATGCAAAACCCAGACAGACCTGCTGGCAGGCCTGAAGCAGATGGGATTTCCGGTCTGCAGCTATGCCGCGTTCTGCCCCACGATGGAGGCGGTCATCGAGCATTACCGCACGCTGGCGGAAATTCGCCATACGCTCCCCTACGACATTGACGGTATGGTCGTCAAGGTGGATGAATTCTCGCTCCAGGAACGCCTCGGGGCCAAATCCAGGGCACCGCGCTGGGCTATAGCCAGAAAGTTCCCGGCAACCCAGGCGACGACAAAACTGCTCAAGGTCGATTTCCAGGTCGGCAGAACGGGGGCGATTACCCCGGTAGCTCTGCTTGAACCGGTAGCTATAGACGGCGCGATGGTCAGCCGCGCCACCCTGCACAACCAGGATGAGTTCCTGCGCAAAGACCTGCGCCTCGGTGATACCGTTCTCGTCCAGCGAGCTGGGGATGTGATACCAGAGGTTGTCAAGCCGATCACGGAGATTCGGGACGGTACGGAATTACCCGTGACCATGCCGGCCTCCTGCCCTTCCTGCGGGACGGAACTGGTAAAACCGGACGACGAAGCGGTGACGCGCTGCCTCAACAGTCTCTGTCCGGCCCAGCGGCTGCGCACCCTGATCCACTACAGCTCAAAAGCCGGTCTCGACATTGAGGGACTGGGCAAGAAATGCGTCGAGCAACTCTATGAACGGGGGCTGATCCTGACGATACCCGACATTTACAAACTCGACCGGGATCGGCTGAAAAACCTCGATGGCTGGGGAGAAAAATCGGCGGATAATGTTCTCGCCGCCATCGAACAGGCCAAAAAACCTGCCCTGTCACGTTTTCTGTCCGCGCTCGGCATACGCTTTATCGGGGAAATCAATGCTTCATTGCTTGAAACACACTTCGGCTCTCTTGCCCAGCTGCGTCAGGCAGCAAAAGAAGAGTTGCTTGAAATAGACGGCATCGGCGAGCAGGCAGCTGAAAGTCTGTCAGCCTACTTCTCATCCTCGCAGGTTACCGACATGCTGAGCGAGCTTGAAAAGGCGGGGGTGCATCCCGTCATCCTGGAACAAAGCGGTACCGGACAGGTGCTGTCCGGCCTCGTGTTTTTATTTACCGGCAGCCTCACTCACCTGTCACGTGATGAGGCAAAAAAGCTGGTCAAGGAGCATGGCGGACAGATCGCTTCATCGGTGACTGGCAAAGTCACCCATGTCGTCGCCGGGGAGAAGGCCGGTTCCAAGCTGCACAAGGCCGAGGAATCGGGAAAAACCGTGCTGACTGAAGAGCAGTTCCTTGCTTTGCTGGGATGATGGTATCTCGGCAGACAAACGCTTAACGCGGCCTGCCTGCCGAGTTTTTCACCCGCGCCCGTGTTCCTGCAGGTAGG
>JAHEMX010000136.1:2631-8300 GCA_024643445.1 Desulfobulbaceae bacterium
TCCAAGCTGCACAAGGCCGAGGAATCAGGAAAAACCGTGCTGAGTGAAGCGCAGTTCCTGGCCTTGATAGGATGATTTTCTCATCGGAAGCCGACCGCTCAACGCGGTCTGCCTGCCGATTTTTTTCACGTGCGCCCGTGTTCCTGCAGGTAGGAAATGATATCAAGGCTTTCGTACATCGCCGTATCCCCATCTACCAGGAACGGGACCATGCTGTCGCCGCCAATTTTGAGCACCGCGGCCCTTCCCGGTGTTCCGGGTGCCGAGTCGATGACCATATAGTGTTTACCCTCGGTTAGTCCCATCTCCCTTGCCGCGCGAAGCACCTTCTGGCAAAATGGACAGCTGTGCTGGATATAGAGTTGAATCATTTTTCCCTCTCAGGATTCTGTTTTGACCGGAACATTGCTCAGGACCTGATACCGATCCCTTTTTTCAGCAGGTAGAGGGTAACTGAAAACAGGGTGATACCGAAAAAGATGAGCATAGCGACACCGGTCAGTACATTTATATCGGATGTCCCCAGAAAACCATAACGAAACCCGTCAACCATATAGATGATGGGATTGGCTTTGGAAACAGCCTGCCAGAACTCGGGCAGGAGCGAAATCGAATAGAATACCCCTCCCAGATAGGTAAGGGGAGTAATGACAAAGGTCGGTATTATCGAGATATCGTCAAATTTTTTCGCAAATATGCCGTTTATCATACCCGCGAGTGAAAAGACGAAGCTTGTCAGAAAGGCAAAGAGCAGGATGTAAAAAACATTATGCAGGGGTAGCCTGACAAAAAAGAGACTGACCAGTGACACCAGGAATCCGACACTCATGCCCCGTACCATCCCTCCTGCGATGTAGCCGAGAATGATAACCCCGTTCGGTGTCGGACTGACGAGAAGTTCTTCGATATTGCGTTGGAATTTCGTGCTGAAAAAGCTTGACACCGTGTTCGTGTAAGAATTCGTTATGATCGCCATCATTATCAGCCCCGGGGCAATGAAGGCCATGTAATCATAGCCATTTACGGCCCTCAGTTGAGAACCGATAAAACTCCCGAATATGATAAAATAGAGCGTCATGGTGATAACCGGCGGCAGAAGGGTCTGCACCCAGATACGAAAGATCCTTGTCGTCTCCCGGCGGGCAATGGTCAAAAAGCAGATCAGGTTACTGTTCATTCCTCCACCATCGCCATAAAGAGTTCTTCCAGCCGGTTTGCTTTGTTGCGCATGCTTTCCACAATAATATCCTGCGAATTGAGGTGCTCAAACACCCGGTTCAGCGACTGTTTCTTGCCAAAGGTCGCTTCAATGGTTGTACTGTCGATCAAGGTAAAACTTGCGTCTTCAAGGGGGAGGATACTGGCAATCGGAGCCTTGCTGTCGAGGATAAATGTCTCTTTGTCAAGTTTTCTCAGCAGTTCACGTTTATTGGTATTTTCAATGATCCGGCCACCTGCGATAATGGCAATCTGGTTGCACAATACCTCGGCTTCCTCGAGATAATGCGTGGTCAGAATAATTGTTCTGCCGGCCCGGTTAAGTTCCGCCAGAAAATCCCACATGCCGCGGCGCAGTTCCACATCCACCCCTGCCGTCGGTTCATCGAGGATTAGCAGTTTCGGCTCATGGACAAGCCCACGGGCAATCATCAGGCGCCGCTTCATCCCTCCCGATAGTTCCCGGGCAGCGACGTTGCGTTTGTTCCAGAGGCCGAGTTTTTTCAGGTATTTCTCTGATCGCACCAGCGCCTCGGCACGGGCAATGCCATAATACCCCGCCTGCTGACAGACAATGTCCTGCACTTTTTCAAAGATGGAAAAATTGAATTCCTGTGGCACCACGCCAATCAGACGCTTGGCAGCGGCAAAATCCTGATCAATATCAATGCCGAACACCTTGACGCTGCCGCCGCTCTTGTTGACCAGCGAGGTAATAATGCCAATGATGGTGGTTTTCCCGGCACCGTTTGGCCCGAGCAGGCCAAAAAATTCTCCCTGCCGCACCTCAAGGGTGACGCCTTTAAGGGCGGCAAGTCCGCTGCTGTACGTCTTGGTGAGATCGAAAATGGAAAGGGCAGCTCGCATCTCATTCATCATTACTGAACCAGCCTGGTAAAATAATCGACAATTTCCTCTGACAGGACTCTGCCCTCAAGCTCGGAGATCTGCACAATTCCCGTCGGGCAGGTGATATTTATTTCGGTGAGATAGCCGCCGATAAAATCAAGTCCGGAAAAATGGATCCCCTGCTTAAGCATCCACGGACCAACCCTGGCCAGTATGTCCTGCTCCCGTTCAGTCAGTTGCGTCCTCAGCGCCTCGCTATTTGCAAAATTTGCATGATAGCCCTGTTTCGGCCGGCGAAGAGACGCCCCGATACAGGTATCACCGAGCATAATGACGCGCTTGTCACCATCAAATACCGCCTCGAGAAATTTCTGAACCATCACGGGCCGGCGCCCATCTGCGGTAAATGCGACGATTGTCGATCGGTCCGTGGCTGCAACCTTCTGCACGGATTTGCCCTGAAAACTGTCGAGGGACTTGATGACACCGCCCCCGTGTCGGCCTAAAAAATCCTCAATTATCGCCACATCTGAGCTTACCAGCGTCGGCGGCATATCATTGACAAATTGCAGGGCGATAAGTTTTTCATTGAAATCCCGTAGCGCAGACGGGCGGTTCACGACACACGCACTGGTCAGGGAAAGCAGGTGGGTGGCATAATGAAAGGCCAGATCGTAGGGCGGTTCCTTTCGCATGAAGATCAGGGCGTAATCATCAAGGGAAACCATCCTTTTTTTCCCCGCCTCATCGGTGGCAACCACCGCGGCAGCTTTCTCGAAAAACAGATTTTCAATTGCTGCCGTATCAACGTTGATGCCTTTCTCCCGCGCCTTGGCAATAACTGCCAGCGAGGTATCTGTCCTTGATATCAGGCCTTCTATGGGATCGAGTACCACAAGCCATTTCATTTTAAATCCTCCCCGAATCGAATCGTCGGTTATCTCTTCAATCATATGCAACAATAGCTGGGAAATTATATGATTACACGACATAAGATCGTGTGGATCATACAATAGGTCCTCTTTGCAAATCAGCCAGTACCACTTACTTTCAAAACAAAAGAAAGCGGAAGAACGCCGTCCCTCCCGCTTTTTCCCCGCCCGTCCCGGCATCCCATAAAGTGAGACACCGGAACTGCCGCCCCGGGGTACCTTGAATAAACGCTGAAGAATTAGTGATTATCCTTTTACTGCAAGGGACCGCATAAATGTTGCAGACTTTTTTGCATGTCCCACTCATTTACGGTATCATTCACTATGCTATTGCGGTAATATTTTTCTTCCGATTCCTTCCACCATAATCAACAGACGCGCCTTATGTTAGAGAAAAACCGGCAACAATTATTGTCACTCGCGCTGGAGGCGACCAGCGATGGTGTATGGACCTGGCATATTCCAACCGGCGAAGCATACTTCAGCCCGCCCTATTATGCCATGCTCGGCTACGATCCAAGTGAGTTGCCGGCAAGCTATGAGACATGGACCAGCCTCCTGCATCCCGAAGATCTGGAGAATACCCGGTCAACCATCCAGCGCCATTTTCGGGAAAGAAATGATGAATACGAGGTAGAGTTTCGCCTGAAACGAAAATCGGGTGATTGGCTATGGATTCTCGGACGCGGCAAGGTGATTGAATGGGGCAAGGATGATGAGCCGGTCCTGGTGGTCGGCAGCCATGTGAACATAGATACGAGGAAACGGACAGAACAGAAACTGGCAAGATATCAGCAACAGTTGCAGGACATGGTACGGGACAGAACCCGGGCATTGGAACAGACGACCTCTCTGCTTGAAGCCACGCTGAACGCCATCCCTGATATCCTCGGTATTCAGGACGACAACCACAAGATAATTCGTTACAACGACGCCGGTTACCGTTTCCTGAAGAAAAAACATGATGAAGTCGTCGGTAGACACTGTTACGAGCTGCTCGGACGCAGCGAGGAATGTGAACTGTGCGCCACATCGGAGTGTTATCGAACCAAAGAGCCGTCTTCGATTGTGCGTTACGAACAAGCCCTGGACGCCTGGCTCGATGTGCGTGCCTATCCGATCTTGAACGAGAATAATGAGCTCATCAGGGTCATAGAACATCTCCGTGACGTTACCGCTGAGAAAAAGGCGGAAGAAGAAAACAGATTGCTGCAGGAACAACTGCTCAATGCCCAGAAAATGGAATCACTGGGCACGCTTGCCGGCGGCATCGCCCATGATTTCAACAATCTCCTGATGGGAATGCAGGGGCAGTTGAGCCTGATGGCTCTCGATCTGAAACCCTTTAAAGGGCTTTCCGGCCAGATAGAAACCATTCAAGACTATATCAAACGGGCGACCGATCTGACCAAGCAACTCCTGGGATTTGCACGCGGTGGCAAGTACGAAGTTAAACCCATTGACATAAACACCCTGGTGAAAGACAGTGCCTCACTTTTTGGCAGAACCAATAAAGAACTTGAAATCATAACTAAAACAGCTCCCGGCTCATTAGTCATCGAAGCAGACAGGCGTCAGCTTGAACAGGTGCTGTTGAATGTTTTCATCAATGCCTGGCAGGCAATGCCTGACGGCGGCTCTTTGCAGATACAAACCGAGCTCTTTCACCTCAAAAAAACAGATGAAAAACTGCATCAGATCATACCGGGCAGATACGCCAAGATTTCCCTCACCGATTCTGGAATCGGCATGGATGAGGCGACCCAGAAAAGAATTTTCGATCCCTTCTTTACCACCAAGGAAAAAGGTCGGGGTACCGGTCTCGGTCTTGCCTCCGCCTATGGTATCATTAAAAACCACAACGGTTATATCTATGTTACCAGTACATTAGGCGTTGGTACAGTCTTTGATATCTACCTGCCCATTTCAGAAAAAGATCCCAATGCCGAAACCGCTCTGACCGGTGAAATATTCACCGGACATGGCAGAATCCTGCTGGTGGACGATGAGCAGATGATCCTTGACGTCGGTCAGTCAATGCTGGAAAAGCTGGGGTACAAGGTTACGATTTCAAAAGGCGGCGAGAAAACGATTGAATGGATAAAAAATATGGGAAACGAGATTGACCTGGTCATTCTCGACATGATCATGCCGGGGATCGATGGCGAAGAGGTGTTCGATTACATTCAAAGCACCTGCCCCGACTTACCGGTCCTGCTCTCCAGTGGCTATACCCTGGACGGCAAAGCCGAGGCGATCATGCAAAAAGGCTGCAGCGGATTTATACAGAAACCATTCACCCTGAGCGAGCTTTCCCGCCAGATCCGCACAGTTCTTGTAGCGGGGAGTTGACATGAGCTGATGGCCGCTGAGATGCCCTGTTCTCTGCCAGGCAAGCAGATTGGTACAGACCGGTCGGCAGCGGGAAAAAATACCCAGTCCGCCTCCTCGCCTTTCCAGCCCAGACCTCTCGATAGTTCCCAGCCTAGAGAAACATCCATGCATACATGGTTCCATGCCCGACTCAGCCCGAAGCTGCTCAGACGTATCCTGAATATCTATGGCCCCTATCTCGGCGCTGGAATCACGGTTGAGCATATTAGCAACGACTGGAGAGAGGCGCAAGTCTCGATGAAACTGCACTGGTATAACCGCAATATCGTCGGTGTT
>JAHEMX010000137.1 GCA_024643445.1 Desulfobulbaceae bacterium
GTGTAAAGGAAATTTCCATTGGTAAGGGGGCGTCCGCCTTAAAAGTGGGCGGAGAAACATGTTACCCCTTCTACACGTTTGAAGGCGACATGCCCAACAAGCCTGTGATTGCCATGGAGATTTGGGACATGGCACCTGAAGACTGGCCGGCGGCAGCAGTTGCTCCCTTCAAGGATGTCATTTCTGATCCGGCAGCCTGGGCCAAGAAATGCGTCGATGAGTATGGAGCGCAAGCGATCGTCATTCAGCTCAAGAGTGTTGATCCCAACGACAAGAATGCCAGTCCCCAGTCCGCGGCCGAAACGGTCAAGAAGGTACTTGCCGCCATAAAGGTCCCGCTCATTGTCTGGGGCTGTGCGAATCCCGCCAAGGATGAGGAAGTGTTCAAGGTCGTCTGCGAGGTCTGTCAGAATGAAAATCTTCTGCTTGGACCGGTTGAGGAGAAAAACTACAAGGGCATTGCCGCGGCGGCCATGGGCTACAAGCATTCGCTCATTTCCTCTTCCCCGATCGATGTCAACCTGGCAAAACAGATCAACATCCTGCTGGAGAATTTCGGCATGCCGATGGAGCGGGTCATTGTCGATCCGACCACCGGCGGTCTCGGTTACGGTATGGAATACTCCTACTCCGTCATGGAGCGCCTCTCTATGGCTGCACTGAGCCAGGGGGATGACAAACTCCAGTACCCGATGATCAACAATCTCGGCAACGAGGTCTGGAAATGCAAGGAAGCCAAGCAAAAGGTCGAGGATGCGCCCCTGCTGGGTGATCCGGAAAGACGCGGCATACTGATGGAAGCTGTGGGAGCCGTTTCCTATCTCCTCAGCGGTTCCAACATCCTCATCATGCGCCATCCTGAAGCCATCAGGCTGGTCAAGGAATACATCGGCGCAATGAGTGACGGCACTTCGGTAGCGGACTCTGCACCGATCAAGAAACGGCTCGATGATGTGGCAATCGATTTTGCTGCTCTGGCACCGGCGCCTGACCTGACCATCGTTGAAGACAAGAAAGCGGCTCCGGCCAAAAAGGCCGCTCCGGCAGCCAAGAAGGAAGCTGCCGCCGCGCCTGTTGCCGAAAAGCCGAAAGCTGCGGCCAAACCGGCCAAGGTCGAGGCGAAAAAAGAGACCCCGGCTGCCCCTGCGGCTGCTCCCGAAGTTGATGCTAAAGCCAAGGCGGAAGAGCAGGCCAAGGCCAAGGCCGATGCGGAAGCCAAAGCCAAGGCCGATGCGGAAGCCAAAGCCAAGGCAGAGCAGGCTGCCAAAGCAGCCGCCGAGGCCAAGGCCAAAGCGGATGCAGATGCAAAGGTCGAGGCTGAAAAACAGGCTGCTGCAGCGGCGAAAGCGTCACGTGATGCCGAGGCGGCGGAGCTTAAGGCCAAGCGCGCCAAGGAGCGGGAATTACTGGCACTGAGTCGTGCCAATGCGCCCGAGGGCGAGGTCAAAATGACACCTGCCGCCGTTCAGAAGACAGAGCAGGAAAAAATACTTGAAATGCTCAACAGATTCCATAAGCGCGTATAACCGGGTCTGTTTGATTTTATTGTATTAGCTGATTTAAACGAATTTATTTGTGGAGGAACCCCAGATGGCAGAATTAACAAAAACCCCCGCTGCAAAAGAAGTAAAACTGGCAGATCCCCGGGAAGCATCGATTGAACCTTCAACCCAGGAAATGATCCTGAGGGCACAGAAACTGCAGATCGAAACCGTTTTTGACCGGGCTGTGACCATGAAACCCTGCGCCATAGGGTTGCAGGGCATCTGCTGCAAGAACTGCTCCATGGGCCCGTGCCGCCTGCCGCTGCCGAAAGGCGGGATTCAGGGCGAGGATACCAGGAAAGGACTCTGCGGCGCCACGGCAAACACCATTTGTGCCCGTAACTTTGCCCGAATGGTCGCTGCCGGCTCATCCGCACACTCCGATCATGGCCGCGCCGTTGCCGAAACATTTCTCTCAGTCGCCCGCAAGGAAACCAAGGATTATACCATCAAGGACCCGGCTAAACTGATCCAGATCGCCCCCTATTTTGACGTGGCCACGACCGTTGAGGTTGATGGCAAGAAAATGGACCGCGATCTGGACGAGATCGCCCTTGGCGTCGCCGAAGCGGCCGTTGCTGAATTTGGCAAGACCGGCGGCACACTCTCCTATCTGAAGCGGGCACCGAAGCCGCTCCAGGAAAAATGGAAGAAAGAAGGTGTCATGCCCCGTTCGATTGACCGCGAGGTCGTCGAAATCATGCACCGTACGGCAATGGGTGTTGACCAGGATTACAAGAACCTGACCAAACAGGCCACCAGGTGCTCCCTCGGTGACGGCTGGGGTGGTGCGATGATCGGCACCGACCTGCAGGACGTCATGTTCGGTTCCCCGACGCCGCTGCAGGCAGAGGCCAACCTCGGCGTCATGAAAGAGGACCATGTCAATATCATCGTGCATGGCCACGAACCGCTGCTCTCCGAGATGATCGTTGCCGCCGCGCAGTCCCAGGAAATGGTTGACTATGCCAAGTCAAAAGGGGCCAAGGGCATCCAGCTTGCAGGCATCTGCTGTACCGCCAACGAGATCCTGCAGCGCCACGGCGTGCCGCCGGCCGGCAACTTCCTGCAGCAGGAACTGGCAATCATTACCGGTGCCTGCGATGCGATGATCGTGGACGTACAGTGTATCTTCCAGAACCTGGCCAATGTCGCCAAGTGTTTCCATACCAAGCTCATCACCACGCATCCGATCGCCAAGATGGAGCAGGACAATGTCGTGCACATCGAGTTTGACGAGCATCATGCCATGGAAGATGCCAACCGCATCGTCAAGATGTCCATCGACAACTTCCAGAACCGCGGCGCCGACGTGATGATTCCACATCACAAGACGACCCAGATAGCCGGTTTTGGTGTCGAGTCGATCAGGTACCACCTCGGCGGCAGTTTCCGCGGTGACTACTTCACCCTGAACGACAATATCATCAACGGCCGCATTCGCGGTATTGCCGGTGTCGTCGGCTGTAATAACGCCCGCACCAAGCACAACGAGGAGCATATCACCCTGATCAAGGAACTGATCAAGAACGACGTCATCGTTCTGACCACCGGCTGCAGCGCCATCGCCGCAGGTATCCATGGACTGCTTACCCCGGGTGCTGCCGCTGTTCATTGCGGTCCCGGCCTTGCTGAGGTCTGTGAGACGGTCGGTATTCCGCCGGTCCTGCATCTTGGTTCCTGCGTCGACAACAGCCGAATCCTGCTGGCAGCCACAGAGGTTGTCAAGGCCGGCGGTCTTGGTAACGATATCTGTGATCTGCCCGCTGCAGGGTCCGCGCCGGAATGGATGAGTGAGAAAGCAATCGCTATCGGCCAGTACTTTGTATCGTCAGGCGTCTATACCGTTTTCGGCTACCATATGCCGCTTGACGGTGCTCCGGAGTTCAAGGATTATCTCTACCGGGAGATGGAAAATATCTACGGCGGCAAGTGGGACTGCGAACCGGATCCGATCAAACATGCCCATAAAATGATCGCCCATATCGACAAGAAACGTAAAGAGCTTGGCATCGACAAGGCCCGTGAGCGCGTGCTCATGGACATGGCCGACAGACAGGCCCTTGGTGTCGAATAACGATCCACTGACGATTTGTACTCATTACTATAAAAATCCTCAAAGAAGGAGGAAGGCATGTCAAGATTAGTAGCGTTTGCAGCGATACAGGGCGGCTATAAAGTCGTTTCCCAGGTCGAAGGCGAGCTTGAAAAAGCTCTGAAGAGCTTCGATGCTTCCACGAAGATCGGTTTTGGTAACACGGCCTATTATCTGCCGGTTATTTACTCCCTGACCGGTATGAAATGTGAGACCCTCGAAGATCTCAAAAAGCCTCTGGAATTTGCCAGAGGGTTGCTGCCGCCTCATATCAAGGGCCAGAATCATCTGCCGTATCTCGGACCACTGCTGGATGCCGGTATGGCAGGACTGTTTGCCTACGAGGTCAAGGAAGCACTGCGCATCCTTAATCAACCGGATTTCTATACCTTTACGGAAGATCCGGATATCGAAGGCGGTAAAATATGGGTCGGTCCGGCTGACGATACCATCCTGCGAAAACGAGGCGTCGAGTTCGTCGACGGTTCGGCACCCGGTTTTGCCGCCATAGTCGGTGCCGCACCGAATGCGGAAATCGCCAAGATGATTGTCGAGGATTACCAGAAGAAGAGTCTCTACATCTTCTGTGCCGCAAATCACAACGGTAAAACGGTAATTGAACAATGCCTGGAAGCCGGTATGCAGGTTGGCTGGAATACCCGTATCGTACCCTTCGGTCCGGACATCTCCTCGGCCATTTTTGCACTCGGTTTTGCCAACCGTGCGGCCATGGCCTTCGGCGGTGTGAAACCCGGTGATTATCGCCGGATGCTGCTGTACAACAAGAATCGTATCTTTGCCTTCGTCAATGCACTCGGCGATGTCGGCACGGAATGGGCGGTTGCGGCAGCAGGTGCGGTCAACTGGGGCTTTCCGACCCTGGCCGATACGGATATCCCGGAAATCCTGCCGACCGGTATCTGTACCTACGAGCATGTTGTTGCCAATGTACCCCATAATGAAATCTGCCAGAAATCGGTTGAGGTCAGGGGACTCAAGATCAATATCACCGAAATCGACATTCCTATGGCCTTTGGTCCCGCCTTTGAGGGCGAGCGCGTCAGGGGAGCAGACCTGTTCTGCCAGACGGGCGGTGGTAAAACCCAGTGCACCGAACTGGTGAAAATGGCAGAAATGAATGAAATCGAAGATGGCAAGGTCACCGTTGTCGGTCCTGATATTGCTGATCTCAAGGAAGGCGGCACCCTGCCTCTGGGCATTTACGTGCAGATAGCCGGACGTGAGTTCCAGACTGATTTCGAGCCGATCATGGAACGCCAGATCCATCATCTCATCAACTATATCCAGGGCATCATGCACATTGGACAGCGCGATATTTCCTGGGTCCGTGTCAGCAAGGGTGCGGTTGAGAAAGGCTTCTCCCTGAAGCATATCGGCGTTGTGCTGCATGCCAAGTTCCATCAGGATTTCAAGAAGATTGTCGACAAGGTGCAGGTGACCCTGTTCTCCAAGAAAGAGGATGTCGATAAACTGACCGCCCGGGCCCGTGGTGAATACAAGACCCGTGATGAGCGTGTGGACAAGATGACCGACGAAGATGTCGATCTTTTCTACTCATGCACCCTGTGTCAATCCTTCGCTCCGAGCCATGTCTGCAGTGTGAGTCCGGAGCGAACCGGTCTCTGCGGGGCTTACAACTGGATGGACTGCAAGGCATCCTTCGAGATCAACCCGACCGGCCCGAACCAGCCGATTCAGAAAGGCAAGGTCCTGGATCAGAAGCTCGGTCGTTTTGAAGGCGTTGATGAGTTCATCAAGACGGCTTCCAAAGGAGCCATAGAGACCTACAACTTCTATTCCATGGTCAATGCACCGATGACCACCTGTGGCTGTTGCGAGTGTATTGCCGCCATGCTGCCGTCCTGTAACGGCATCATGACCGTCGGTCGCGATTATGCCGGTGAAACTCCCTGCGGTATGAAGTTCACCACGCTTGCCGGTGTCATGGGCGGTGGCGCCTCGTCGCCCGGTTTTGTCGGACACTCCAAATTCAATATCACCCAGGGCAAATTCGTTCTTGGTGATGGCGGACTCCTGCGACTTGTCTGGATGCCGAAAGTTCTCAAGGATGAGATCTACGACCGGCTCAATGCGCGCGGCAAGCAGATGGGCATAGAGAATTTCGCCGATATGATCGCTGATGAAACGGTTGGCATCACTGAAGAGGAGATTCTGCCCTTCCTTGAGGAGAAAGGACATCCGGCACTGAGTATGGAGCCGCTCATCGCCTAATAATAACGGGTTCCGGCAGGCCGCCGAACGGCGGCCTGCCCTGTTTTCCTAACCCGAAGAACAGATAAGGAGAGAACACCGATGGCATTAACAGGAATGCAGATATTTAAACTCCTGCCGAAAACGAACTGTAAGGAGTGTGGAGTTCCAACATGTCTTGCCTTTGCAATGAACCTTGCATCGGGAAAGGCGGAACTCGACGCCTGCCCCTACGTTTCCGACGAGGCCCGTGCCCAGCTGGAGGAAGCTGCCGCACCGCCGATTCGCCAGGTGGTGATCGGCAAGGGAGTGCGGACTGCCAAGACCGGCGGCGAGACGGTTCTCTATCGGCACGAGAAAACCTTTTATAACCCAACCCTCTTTGCCGGCGTCATCGCCTCTGATCTGCCGGTTGCCGACGTTGAGGCAAAACTGAAGATCTGGAACGCGCTGCAATTTGAGCGTGTCGGGCTGAACCTGCGACCGGAACTGGCCGCCGTCAAGGACGTTAACGGTGACAAGGATGCTTTTGCAGCGGTCGCCAAGCTTGTTGCCGAGAAGTCTGAGTTCAACGTCATCCTGATGAGTGAGGATGCCGAGGTGATGGCGGCGGGTATTGCTGCCTGCGGCTTCAAAAATCCACTTATCTATGCCGCCACAGAGGCCAATGCGGATGCGTTCGGCAAGCTGGCCGCCGATAACAATCTGCCGCTTGCGGTAAAGTCGGACTCTGTGGACGGACTCGTTGCGCTGACGAATAAACTGACGGCGATGGGACTCAAGGACCTGGTCCTTGATCCGGGCTCAAGAGAGCTCAAACCGGCTCTCCAGGACCTGGTCGGCCTGCGCCGTGCCGCCCTGAAGGCAGGCAATCGCGCTCTTGGTTTTCCGACCATTGCCTTCCCCTGTGAGATGGCTTCGAATCTTGACATGGAGGCGCTCATCGCCGGAACCTACGTGGCAAAATACGGCGGTATTGTCGTCTTGTCGGACCTGACCACGGAAGTGCTGTTCCCGCTGCTGCTCATGCGCCTCAATATCTACACCGATCCGCAGCGCCCGATGGTTGTCAGCGAAGGCATTTACGAGATCGGCAACCCGGACGAGAATTCTCCGGTCCTGGTGACGACCAACTTTGCCCTGACCTATTTTATCGTCTCAGGTGAGGTCGAGGCAAGCAAGGTCCCGGCCTGGCTGCTGATCAAGGATTCGGAAGGACTTTCGGTACTGACTGCCTGGGCAGCCGGCAAGTTCAGCGGCGACGATGTTGGTCTTTTTATCAAGAAGAGCGGTATCATGGATAAGGTCAAGCATTCGGAGATTATCATTCCGGGGTATGCTGCAGCCATTGTTGCTGATGTGGAAGAGGAACTTCCCGGCTGCACGGTTACGGTCGGTCCGAGGGAAGCTGCTCACCTTCCAGGCTTTTTAAAAGCACGGTAACAGGTGTTTTCGTGGTGTCGTCTGCGGCAGTATACGCTGCCGCAGACGCTGCATAAGGTACTGACTACCAGCATTACCCAACACTATAGTTAAAGGAGAAAGGATATGATTCTTTTCGGAGAAAGCCTGAATGTCATTTCACGGGTGATCGGCGCTGCTTACAAGGCGCGCGATGCAAAACCAATACAGGAAGAGGCCCTCGATCAGAAAGAGCGGGGGATGGATTATATCGATATCAATCTCGGACCGGCGAAAAAAGACGGTCATGAATTGATGCCGTGGGTCTGCCAGGTTGTCCAGGAAGTTGTTCCTGATATTCCGCTGCTCCTCGATACCTCAAATATTGCGGCTATCGAAGAAGGCCTGAAGGTCCTCAAACCCTGTGGTAAACCCCATATCATCAATTCAATCATGGCGCGGGCCGAACGCTATGAGGTGATGCTGCCGATTGCCGCAAAATATGATGCGGATATGGTAGCCCTGCTTTGGGGGCCTGACGGCCTGCCCCGTGATGAGAATGAGCGTGCTGCATTGGCGGTTGAACTCATCTATGCAGCCAATGAAGCAGGTGTTGCAAACGAGAGGATCTGGGTTGACGGTATCGTCACTCCGGTCAATATCCAACAGGCCCAGCTGGTCAGCCTGCTGAACTTCCAGATGATGCTCGAAGACATAGCCCCCGGTGCCAAGAGCACCTGTGGGCTTTCTAATATATCTAATGGACCGCCCGTACAGCTGCGCCCGATTTTGAATACGACCTACATGGTCATGCTCGAGCGCTACGGCATGAAGGCGGTGATCAGTGATCCGCTTGATACCAACCTTACAGCTGTTGCCAAGGGACAGCGTCAGGATATCGTCGACGTCGTGCACCAGGCCATGGACGGCACTGCCGATGTGTCAGGTCTTAGCAAGGAACTTGGCGACTATGTGAAAACCGTCAAGGTTATCATGGGCGAGACCCTGTTCTCTGACTCCTAC
>JAHEMX010000138.1 GCA_024643445.1 Desulfobulbaceae bacterium
ATGGGAAGGAGGGTTCCATTGTTTATTAATGTCTTGAAAAAGAACCGGGTTGTTCCGGTAATTGTTATTGAGAATGGGGCTGTGGCAGCTCCTCTTGCGGAGACGATTGCTGATGCCGGTTTGACCTGTCTGGAAATCACCTTGCGGACCGGTGCGGCCATCGAGGCGATCAAGGTCATGGCGCAGCATCCTGGGGTGATGGTCGGAGCCGGTACTGTTTTGACCCTCGATCAGGCAAAGGCCGCGACAGACAGCGGGGCGCGGTTCATCGTCTCTCCGGGAATGAGCATTAAGATCGTAAATTGGTGTCAGGACAGGAAAATCCCTGTCATTCCGGGGTGTGCAACTCCAACTGAAATTCAACAGGCACATGAGGCAGGGATAGATTTGGTGAAATTTTTCCCGGCCGAGCATCTTGGCGGAGTAAAGATGCTTTCCGCGCTGGCAAGTGTGTTTCGGGGCATGCAGTTTATGCCTACCGGAGGCATAAATGCACAGAATATCAATAACTACCTTGCCATGAAACAGGTGGTGGCCTGTGGTGGAAGCTGGATGGTGAAGACTGAATGGATTCGCAAGCGGCAGTTTGACAGGATTCATCAGGAAATCAGAACGATGATTGCAAAAATGAATGACTGACTCAAGGCCCTGACGGTAATGGCTCTAGGGCTGACACCATTATCTGACTGTCTACTGGGAACGTTCAGCCGCAGGAACGAGAGAGCATTGTTGGCTTGCTCATCAGTGGATTACCAAAGAAGCGCTGATGTTGCCGGCTGAATTTATTAGAAGGGAGCGGGATGTTTTGTGGCCGGACGTCAACTGGCAGGAAGGCAATCAACCATCGTTGGCCAATCCTGGCGCTCAACCATGTCGTACTTGCCCAGAAAAAGGGTGTCGCTCTTGTAGAGTTTGCCGGATCTTGAGCGGACCGGGTATTCCTTGAGCTGACCGGGACCGCCGTTGTAGAGAGCGTAGAGCAAAGCGGCCAGGTAGCGTCTGCCGGCCGTGTCGCTGGTGGTCTTGGCCTGGCCTGTTCCTTCCCTGTCGATGTAACGGTTCAGATAGAGGGCGAGAATTTCCGCACCGGCAGTGGTGTTGTAGGCAATGTTCCAGCGCAGTTCCTGAAGATCAAAAATACCGCGCCACACCTTTTCATTGATCTGCATTAATCCGACAGAGGTATTGTTATAGGAGAGCAGGTAGGTGATCTTGCCGTCCTTGATCTCGAACTGGCGAAAACAGCTCTCCTGCCAGGCGGTTGCCTGCAAGGTGCGCAGGAACCAGTCGGTCGGCACGGAGGAAGCGCGGAGGCTATCTCGCTGGTTTTTTGCTGCAGCAGCCAGAATTTTCTGAACTCTTGGAAGCAGGTCCGGTGCCGGAATGATCCCGGCCGTCCAGCTTCGCACTTCAGCAAGAGTCGGGGCCGCGGCGTTTGCTTCCGGAGGTCCGAAGATTTGCCAGATGGGCCAGTCACCGGGATTTTTCAACCAGAGATGGTACCCCGAGTCCCGCAGGCCCGACCCTGAATCCTCCTTGCCTGGCTTATGAACCGGGTCGGCGGGAGGGAGGCTGTTTCCTTCATCGTCAGCAGGAATTTGCACTTCTGCAGGGCTGCTGGCGTCTTCCTGAGGAACGGTCTGTGCTCCAAAACCGAGAACCTCGCGCAAGCGGGGATC
The DNA here is from genome assembly GCA_024643445.1 of Desulfobulbaceae bacterium. Taxonomy (GTDB): domain Bacteria; phylum Desulfobacterota; class Desulfobulbia; order Desulfobulbales; family Desulfocapsaceae; genus Ww85. Next base: position 1,680 of record JAHEMX010000138.1, read on the forward strand.
GACAGAATTACTTTCGTTCAGGGGCTCATTGCCCAACATTTCAGCCAGGCGATAGAAACCATTGCGGCTGATATCTATACCAATGGCCGGGCCGAGACGATCCAGCGTGGTCAGGGCGTCAGCGGCGGTAAAAAAGCTCATATATCCCAGTATGTTATGTTCTGAGTCCGTCGCCAGGTGTCGTCTGAAGAGTGGTTCGAGCACCTGCCAGGTTTTGATGAACTGGTTGCGGACGAAGCCATTAGTGAGGGCCTGGTTGCCAAGGGCCTCACTGAATTCGTAACGGACGGACAGCATGGTATCGAGGAGCAGCTGGCGGTCGGATTCGTTCAGGGGCTTATCGGATAACCGGGTGATCAGGTGGACCAGCATTGCATCCCAGGTCTGCCACAGGGAAATCACCCTGGCCTGTGCCTCAGGGCTTACCGTGGTCATGTCATCTTCCGCAACGGAAAGTTCGGCAGGAGATTCTACCTCGGCCAGGATATCGACATGAAGCTCATTTTCCAGGAGGACAGGCTCATGAGGATGCATGCTTGCCAGAAAACGCCTGGCGGTCAAAATGGTTTCCTGGTCAGTCTGGGCCAGCATGAATTCTTTCAGATTTTCAACCGGAGGGGCCAGATTGATGGAGATACGATCAAGGTAGTCATGGACATTTTCTTTGATCAGGTCCCACAGCAGGCCGGCAATCTTGGCGGGCTGGCCGCTGTTATCAAGCAGCAAAGAATCCACGGTCGCAAAGCTCAAACGCCACTGGCGGTCGAGCTGCGGCTGTTGCCAGAGGACCAGATTGCCCTGCCAGTTAATAGCACCATAACAGTTTCCCCCAAGAGGCGTTCCCCAGGTAATACTGACCCCGGTCTGATAGCGCAGCAGCCCACGTTCCTGGCTTAAGACCGGATTGTGGAGCCAGAGTTCGTTGCATCCTTCGCTGAGAACCAGCACCCTGGCACGCTCGCCTGGTTCCCGATAGGCCTGTTCAACGATCAGCGATCGCAGCAGAACCAGATCGATGCTCATCGGAAGCTGGACCGTTTCTGCACGCGCCTGGTGCAAGACACCGGCGAATAATGTCATCAGCAGGAACAGCAGGGCCGAAAAGATATATATTCTACGGGAGCAATTCTGGATAGTCATACCTGATCCTCTCATCAGCCCGAGGTTTGTTCTTCTTGGGAGCCGCACGATTAAGGCGGGGTGCATCGCTCGGGCACCTTACGGCCGGAAGAAAGGGCAGGTGCCCGCTTGCTGCCTGGATGCGATTATCCTATCCGCTGCCTGTAGAGACCGCAACAATTTTGACCTTCGACTGGCACAGCCCAGGTACGCCGTCCATTACCGAGCGGATCGTTAAAACCGACTCCGGGATTCAGTGAACCTGTTGTGCAGCCGGCGGTGTTTTCTCGCGGGATGTTCTCCCTGCTGCGCACGAATGCGCGGGCGGGAATGAAGCACTTAGCGGAGCGTTATAGCGGAGAGCTACTACCAGTAGCGGATTCGGCCGGTATCGAGGTGAACAAAATCGGATTTTGCATAATAACCGACACCGCCCTGTTTTAACGAACAGGCGATGTCCTTGAGCTTGCAGGTTTGCAGGTTGCTCAGGCGGATGTCGATGGCCCGTCCTTGCATATGCAGGCTCTTTTTTGCCACGCCGCCGCTTTTTTTACGAAGAATCTCATTTGTCGCGGGAGAACGGTATCCGGAAATAACCTCAATGGTTCCGTCGCTGCCGCTTTCCTTCTTGATTCGGCAGAGCAGATCCAGCAGATGCGGGTCGATCGGATGGGTTTCACCGGTGCGGAAGTCGCGGAGGAAACGACTGACCTGGCGAACTGCCTGAGTACCGATGTTCTTTGGATCAAGCGCGATCTCAAGGGTCTCGCCGGTATGGGTATGGTAGAAGGAAAGAGTCTGACGCGGTATCCGGGCAGCGGAGCTTAATACGGGAATACCGACTATGGCGGAAGCGACACATTGAGCAGACAGCAGAAGGAAACTGCGGCGCGAGACCCTGCTGTTTGACTGTTTCTTGAGCATACGGTAATGGGGGTACTTTTGCGTTCAGCCTTTATTTTGTCTCAAATGCTTTTATCAGTCTGGCATCCCGATCATAAATATCGCTATTAAAGTGGATAATTTCATTATTGTCAACCCAGGCGGTCTGATAGTTGATGTGTATCGGTATTGATGAGCGTAAACTGACCACTTTACGCTCCCCAGTCGAAACCATCTTGTCAATTATCTCGACCGTCCAGCTGTTGTTCTGTTCTCCGAGGCAAAAAAGGGCAAGGACGAGTGGTTTACTGACCCTGATGCAGCCGTGACTGAATGAGCGTGAGGCTGTTTCGAACAGGTTCTGGGTTGGCGTATCATGCAGGTAAACGGAGTGATGGTTGGGGAAGACAAATTTAACCCTGCCGAGGGCGTTCCATGGTCCTGGATCCTGGCGCAGTTTAAAGTTCGACATCTGCGACCGGCTGATAGACTTCCAGTCGATGGTAGTCGAGTCGAGTTCGACCGCATCCTCCCGCCAGTTGGAAAAAAGGCGTACGTGCCTGTCTATGAGATGGTTGGGATTTAGTTTAAGAGCGGGCAGATCCTCATCACGTGCAATGCTTGGGGTAACGTTCCAGTAAGGGTTGAAGTCGAGGTATTTGATGTGGTCAGACAAAATCGGTGTCTGGTGCTGGAATTTTCCGACGATAACCGGCATCTCGTGAACAACCTGGTTGTCGCGCACCGCCTTGAGGGAGAACGAGGCGATATTGACCATAATGTAGGTATTGCCGAGTTGATGCGACTGCCAGCGCCACCGCGCCATATTGGCACGGATGGTGCCGACCAGTTCGGCCGGCGTGCGGTTCAGCATGGCCAGAGTCTGGGCCCCTACTATTCCATCCGGTTGAAGGCCGTTTTTTTTCTGGAACGACTGAACGGCGGTGACGAGCCGTTCATGGTAATTCTCGGGCTCGGCTGAAGAGGTTTCAAAATCTTCAGTAAGGGAGAGCCGATACTGGATTGCCGCCAGCCGTTCGTCATTTTTCCCCGGACGGATGAGCGGACCTGCCGGAATAGCAGGCCAGTCGCTGCGTTGTTCGAATTCGCGATAGTATTGCAGGGCCTTTTTTAATCGCTGATAATAGGAGTGTTGTGGAGCAAGGGTATCGAGGTAAACATCGATATCGGGAATTGCGCGGGCGATTTCAAGCGCCTGCAGCGGATCAAATTGATCGTTACCGACTTCACCATAAAGTGCCGGATCAGAATGGCGGAATTTCATCTCCCCGTAGCTCATATCGTGGATATACTTTACCAGGCTGTAGGTAATCTGCGCATCGAGACGGGCAAGGTCAGCCGGCTTTCGCGAAGACCAGAGGGACTCAAGCCGTTCAATCTCATAATCCGTCGGATCAAGACCGTCCTGATTCGAATTCTGCAGGCGGTTAAGAATGATGTCGGCACGCTGATCAGGACCGTTTATCCCGACCCATAAAGGTCGGGCGCCCCGTTCCTGATAGATGGCGGCCAGGCAAAGCTCTTTGACTGAAATAAGTGGTTTTTGTTTGTGAAAATCAAGTAATTCGATTGGATAGCAGGCAATTTCCTCAGTCATTGCCCGGGCGAGTTCTTCCTCGGCATCCGGAGATTGCGCTGCCAAACGGTTGGCGGCGAGCAGGAGCAATGAAGAAACAACAATCAGAAACCATGAAACGAAGCCTGGCGACGGCTGCCTTGTCGGCCGCCGGTCCTGTCTGGGTTTCGGTTTCAAAAAAACGGCCGTTGCAGGTGGTTGGAACGTCTCTTTTGCCATGATTCAAGTCGTAATTGTGTCGATAGATAACTATGATTATAGGAAACGTTGCTATAGTGCAAGAAGATATGAAGAAATTCCCCCGTTCCAGCACTGTTCAGGGCGGGCAGTATGTTGGTCCCGGGGACGGATCAGAGAAAGAATCCATCAGAAAACGATATCGCAAATCTAACACATGGGTCTGTATACATGACGAATGAGGAAATCCAGCACAAGCTGAAAACCAGGCACCTGCGGATCGAGGATTATGAAGCGCTTCGGGAGATCTGTGCACGGGTCTACAAGGGAGTTTCCCCGCCATGGTCGGAAGAACAGATCGCCCTGCTGATCAAGCGATTTCCCGAAGGCCAGATCTGTATCGAAGACAACGGCAGAGCAGTGGCTGTTGCGCTGTCGCTGATCATCGATTTCTCCCTGTACGGCAACCGGCATTCCTATAACCAGATGCACGGCAACGGTACCTTCAATACCCATGATCCGGAAGGCGATTACCTGTATGGTATAGAGATATTTGTCGATCCGGATTACCAAGGCATGCGGCTCGGGCGTCGCCTCTACGATGCCCGTAAAGAGCTGGCCGAGAACCTCAACCTTGTCGGTATACTGCTGGGTGGGCGAATACCCGGGTATCACAACTGCGCCGAAGAGATGTCGCCGCAGCAGTATATCCTCAAGGTCAGGAACCGGGAACTGTACGATCCGGTGCTGACCTTTCAGCTCTCCAATGATTTTACCGTGCGCAACCTGCTTCGCGATTACTGGCCCCGGGATCATCACTCGGGCGGCCATGCGGTCCTGCTGGAGTGGGTAAACATCTATCATGAGGAGCGTACCAAACTGATCGGCGGCACCAAGTCGATCGCCCGTCTGGGCGTCGTCCAGTGGCAGATGCGCCGTTTTGAATCGTTTGAGGACTTCATGCAGCAGGTTGAGTTTTTTGTTGATACGGTGAGCGAATACAAGGCCGATATCGTATTGTTTCCCGAGTTGCTCAACGCACCGCTTATCCATACCTACGCGGGCAAAAATCCGGCCGAGGCCATGCGCCTGCTGGCCGGTTTTACCGAGAAGATGCGGCAGTCGATGCTCGACATGGCGCTCACCTACAACATCAATATCGTCACGGGAAGCGTACCGCAGCTCGGCAAGGACGGGAAACTCTACAATGTCTGTTTCCTGTGCCGCCGGGACGGTACCTGGGACAGTCAGGAAAAACTGCATATCACCCCGGAAGAGGACGCCTACTGGGGAATCTCCGGCGGAAACGAGCTGAAAGTTTTTAATACCGACGTTGGTAAAATCGGTATTCTCATCTGCTATGACGTCGAGTTTCCCGAACTGGCACGTATCCAGGCGCTCAACGGCATGAAGATGCTGCTCGTGCCGTTCTGGACAGACACCAAAACCGGTTATCTGCGGGTTCGCCGCTGCGCCCAGGCCCGGGCCATCGAAAATGAATGCTTTGTAGCCATATCGGGGAGCGTCGGCAACATCCCCAAGGTCGAGACCATGGGGATCCAGTACTCCCAGGCGGCTATTTTCACTCCGTCTGATTTCTCCTTTCCCCATGATGCTATAGCTGCCGAGGCAACGCCGGGGATTGAGACGATTCTGGTTACCGACCTTGACCTGGACATGGTCAAGGAACTGCGATCGAAGGGGAGTGTCCGGAACGTGCAAAGCAGACGCGTCGATCTGTACGAACTGAACTGGAAAGACAAATAAGAAATGAAACAACAGGCATCAGCAGGCATCTGGGTCGCCGGTTCGATCAGATGAGCAGCCTCAGACCGCTTCAGCCCCACTTTTGCGAGTTGAGACAGACTGCTCATTGGGAAGAAGACCTGCGATTTACCAGCCTCACACATAACAGGTAAATCGTCTGGGCGACATGGAAAATCGTGGCGTTTTTCAGGGAAGCTCTTAAAACGACCACTTATCATCGGTTTATATCCTGGGAAGAGAAAATGTTATCGGAAAAATTAAAATCTTTTATCAATCCAATCATTGATTTCTGCTCGCTGGAGTTTCCGAAGAAATGCAGTTGCTGTGAAACAGAGTACGTTGATTTCAAACATTTTATCGAGCAGACGACACCGATTGGTTCTGTAACCGGCGGGACACCAGATGGGTCAGTCAAGAGGGATATTTTTGGCATTCTATCCTGGGTTAACTGCGCATGCGGCTCGACGATGATAATATCTTGTATGGACGTTCAAAAAGGGATGTATCAGATTTTCAAAGAGGTCGTCATCAATGAGGCGCAAACGCAGAACACAACTCCGGAAACGATTCTCAACGAGATCCGCCAGGAGATAAGACAGAAAATCGTTTCGTAGTTCCTCAAATAATCATTAGAGGTCTTTATAAAGAAGTTGACCCGCCATTTGGCGGTTGATTCGAAACCAAAAACCTGCATATTATATTCACAAACACGCTATCTGTCTTATATTACAGATTAATAACGCTATGCGCAGGAGGTGATTATGAAGAAATTCTGTGCGTTCTTTGGTTCTTTAATGCTCGCCTTGAATTTGGTTGTTTCCCCTGTCTTTGCCGCTGGAGGCAAGAATCAAGGTGAAATTGGGGCAGGTAGCGTTGATCAGGGTGAAGTTGGTAAGGGAAGTTCTCCCTCTCTTTCAGCAAGGTTTTTTCCGCAAAAAAAATAAAGTTTACCGGTTGGAGTCGCGTTTACATCTATAGAATATTTTCAATTCGTTAGGCGCACTTGAAGATGAAAGAGTAATGTTTGCTGGCTTACTGATTGCAAAGAGACAAA
>JAHEMX010000634.1 GCA_024643445.1 Desulfobulbaceae bacterium
CATTTAATCGTTTCGAGAACAAATCTATCCCGGGGAAAAGGAGGAACATGCAAGGTTACACCGGATAATTTCCGGAATAATCAAAATAGGTCCAACCTATCAATAAAAGGGTGCTATTTTTTTTCAATCGCCCGCTTCATTTTGTTTGGGCGATCTTCTCATCTTATTGATTTAAATACATATACCACCTATCCATGCGACCTGAAAAAATGATCTGATGAGACGTTCAGATATTTGACTTCTCTGTGTTGATGTTATACAATCCAATAAGCATAAGGGGAAATTCGTCATGTAAGGTCGTTTTTTCCATGGCAAAAGGATAGGTAAGAAAGCGAGCATTTCAGTGGTGAATGAATGGACAATCGAAAACATCCTCGTCTGACAATCAGTAATATCGAGGCCGACATATCTGACGGCAAAGGTTTTTACAGTGGCGTCGTCCGTGATATCTCACGCTTCGGTATTCAGATCGCCGACATCCCGAAGCGGCTCGATTGTTCTGCTGATATATACTCTGTTATCCTTGACGGACCGGGCATTCATTTCAAACTCCTCGCCCGCCCGATCTGGATAGAAGAAAACGGCAGCGGGAAGACCATTGGTGCACAGATTGAGAACAGCCCATGGACCTGGGCTGAGTTCGTCATGCTCCAGGAAAAGGGATTGGGAGGCAGAACGACAGAAAGTGTCCATTGAACGAGCGCGGCCGACGGTTTCCTGCCACCTCGCACAGATACGGCTCAAGCGGCTCCCAACCGGGAGCCGCTTTTTTTATGAGAAAAACGCGTCAATTCGATTTTTGTCCGGCAAACCGCAATCCCGCACAGCCAACATTCTGATGGATTGATTCATTCATGGCTGCAAGGAAGGACGGCATCATTCCTGCCTGCTTGCCGGGCCGGAAGATTTCCATCAGGAAAACCGGGGTTCCTCCAGAAAGGTGGCCGGGAAAGGCAGTCCGTCGCTTCGCCCGTATCACAGCCTGCCGAAGGTGTAACGGAAATATGAGGAGCATATTCCGTCCTGGGTGACCATGCAGGGGCCAATGGGATGACGGGAGGTGCAGAAAATGCCGAAAGCCGGACATTCATTGGGTGTACTCCGACCGGAAATGATCTCGGCACATTGGCACAGAATCTGCTCCTCTCCCTTTTTGAATCGGATATTAAAACGTTTTATGGCGTCATACAGGGACAACTCGTCTCTGATCACGAAACCGCTCCCTTCAATACTGCCGATTCCACGCCAATCGGTCTCTACCGCGAAGAAGACTTCGGAAAGCATGTCCTGAGACCGGGCCGATTCTTCGGTCGGTGTCATTCCTGCAAAAGGGTCGCTCCACTCCGTCGTGCCGGACCGTATCTGCTTGACTATTGAAATGAGCCCCTCAAGGATATCAGAAATGGAAAAACCGGAGACGGCGCAGGCCAGATGATGTCGCCTGGCCAGATCGGCATAAGCCTGCGTGTCCATTATTGCCTCGATATGTGCCGAACAGAGCAGACCGCGAATATTGAGCTCAGGATCACGCAGTAAATTATCCAGAGATGGCGGCAGCAAACGAATAGATGGAATAACACAGAAATTAACTATTCCCTCGGAAGCGGCCTCGAGAATGGCCTCCGCGACATCCGGGGCGGCACCCTCGAACCCGACAGCGGTGAACACGACAATCTTATCAGGATATTTCCGGGCAAGATTGAGCGCCTCAATCGGCGCATCAACAACCTCAATCCTGGCGCCTTTTGCCTTGATCGAGGCAAGCGATTCCGTGCTGCCGCTGACACGAAGCAGGTCTTCGCAGGTTGCCGTGATAACATCGGGCTGCAGAGCTATTTTAACAAAGGCATCAATATGGCCTGCCGGCATGACACAAACGGAGCAACCCGGACCGGTGACAATATCAAGATTATCGGGAAGAAGATCATCCAGGGCATATTTCAGGATAGTGCGGGTCTGGGTACCGCAGACAACCATCACGCGGATGGGGCGATCAACCAGTGTCTGGAGCTCTGTCAACAGCGCTTCAGGAACAATGTTGTCAACTCGCCCTTCACTAGTATCCATACAATCGATCTCACTCCCACCCGCCGGCACCGGATTCATTGATGCCGAGAGGTGGCTGGAAGCAAAGCATTGAGGGTATAATCAGTTCTGTTCGGCCTCTTTCTTCATCTCAGCATAATGAGCAGATTCACTGATTTTTTCGGACTGAATTCTTTCAATATCCGCCCTGGTCAGGTGAAACATTCCGCAAGCCGGACAACT
>JAHEMX010000001.1:0-10744 GCA_024643445.1 Desulfobulbaceae bacterium
ATCGGACATTGTTTGCTCGTCATTCCAGATCTTTTTTCATTTGGTAGCGTTGGATTCTGCCACTCACTTGCAGATATTAATCATTCTTATTGGAATAGAAGAGCGTTTTGTGAAAATCTTCGAGCTGCTCAAATCACAAACCGCTCTATCTCAAGATAGTGACCACTTTTGTCGTTTTGCACAAAGCACATAAACTCTATAACAACAATATCCGGCAGGATTACAGGCTCAGTCCACGGGCGGTTACCGGCCACAAACACTCGACCTTGCCATTGCGTACCCCGACATACCAGTCGAAGAGATTGCAGGTGGGATCACAATGACCGGGTATTAGCTTCAGCTTGTCATTGAGTTTCAGGACGCCATTTGGATCGGTGATGACGCCATGTTCATCGGCACACTTTATAAATTCCAGATCATTACGCCCGAAGATTACCGGTAAACCGCTGTCGACACTCAGCACTTTGAGTCCGGCATCGCAAATTGCCCTGTCAGCCTTCGTATGCGACATGATTGAAGTATAGACAAACAGGCTGTTCTCAAACTCGGAAATGAAATCGCCACTGGCATCTCGTACCCGCTGGTAGTCAGCATCCATGAAGATATACGAACCGCATTGTATCTCGTTATAGACAGTGCTCGTTCCCTCGAAATAATAGGTCCCGGTACCGGCACCACCGACAATGATACATTCGAGCCCTTCATCCTTCAGCATTTCAACCGTATCGGCCACTTGCTTGACGGCCAGAGTAATTTTGGCCTGCCGTAAATGAAAATCATGCACGTGCTGTGCGGCACCGTGATATGCCTGCAAACCGGAAAAAGACAACCCGTCCGCAGCTGCTATTTTGCGGGCAAGTTGACAGACGGGCTCGCCCCATTCGACACCGCAGCGGCCGGAACCACAGTCAATTTCGACGAGGCATTCTATCTGGACACCATGTTTTACGGCAGCCGCTGACAAATCATCAACATTTTTTAGATCATCGACACAGACGATCACCCTTGCCTGCCTGGCCATCGCCGCAAGATGGTTGATCTGGCGGGGAGCGACAACCTGGTTTGAAACCAGGACATCCTTGATACCTGCAGCAACAAGTGCTTCAGCCTCGGAGACTTTCTGGCAGCAAATGCCGCAGGCGCCGCCATGCGCTATCTGGTAGAGAGCGATATCGGCAGACTTGTGGGTCTTTGCATGAGCGCGGTGACGTATCCCTTTTTCCCTGATGAAATCACCCATCAGTTTGATATTTTTCTCAAAGGCATCCAGATCAATGATCAGAGCGGGTGTGGAAATATCTTCCTCCGCCATGCCGATCTCGGCGGGAATAGTGAGGCCGACTGCCAGTTCCGTGTTGTCATTGATTGCAATCATCGGTAAATCCTTTTGCGATGCTCATATTCCCGGGAGATATTCTTCGGTCAATAGTGCGCCCGTAAAAACCTCGCCCGTATCTTTTAGGGGAGCGTGTCTTCTACTCCGCCTGGAGGTACAAGAAATACTGGCGCGGTGCCAGGGAACGGCCACCGCGCCAGTATGTGTTGCCATGCAGGACGATAGTATCGTCAAGCGTCCTTTGTCAGCTGTCCGCCTACTTCGAGACACCCCAGAAATGCGCCCAGATGACCGTGGTTTTGGAGAGACCCTTCAGCTTGGGTGAGGCTATATTGTAGGCATACACATCACCGACCTTCATTGCCGGGACCTGCTCATAAATCAAACCTTGCAGATCTGACCAGGCTTTCAGTCGAAGCTCAGGATCAGCAGTGCCGGTGAATCTGGCCTTGGCGGCTTCCTTTTCCGGTGTCGCCCACCAACCGGGATAGCTGGCGTTCATCAACGTAAACAGGATAGGATCAGGAACGGTATCGTGGTGCGTAACAAACATGTCCCACTGATCAGGCTGGGCTCTTTTCTGAAGCAATGTGGCCCAATCGACGACGACCATCTCAATCTTGAAGCCGGCGTCAGTTAATTGCTTGTTGAAAACAAGCGCTTGATCATAGTGCGTTTTATAGTTTGTCGATACCAGAAGCTTGATCGGCGTGCCGTCGTAACCGGCTTCCTTCGCCAATTCTTTGGCCTTGGCAGGATTGCCCTGGTTGTAAGCCTCAATCCCGGTCTCACAATACCAGACGTTTCCTTTCGGGTAAAACGATCCGTTGGCTTTCCACAGTGACTCAGGACCGATTGAGACGCGAAGCGCTTCGGTCTTGTTCAGAGCCATTTGAATGGCCCGACGCAGCTTGAAGTTTTCCTTTAGTGGACCCGCTTTTGAATTCATGAACACCAATCCGAATAACGGTGCACCGGAGCGATGGATCACAACGGATGAATCAGCGGCAAGCGTTTCATAGAGGTCACCCGTGATAAATTCGGCATAATCATAATCGCCTGCCTGGACACCGCTCACCCGGGTTCCCACATCAGGAACCGGAATGAAGCGCAGCGCATCGACAAGGGCAATGCGTTCGCCGGCATAACCATCAGCCTTCCCCGTTACGCTCTTGTAGTTATCGAATTTCACCAATTCTACGTGCCGGTTCGGCAGCCACTCCTTAAACTTGAACGGACCCGTTCCCACATAGTTCGCGGCATCAATCGGTTTGCCACCGGCGGCATCAGCAATGTCAGCCGGATAAATGACAGAACCGCCGTTGGGGTAGGAGAGCATGTTTTTCCAGGCACCATTCGGCTCTGAAAGACGGAGGGTAACTTCATACTTTCCTGTTGCTTCAAGGGATGTCATATTGGCCATCAGCTGTTTGCCGCGTGAACCGAACTCCCCCCAGCGCTTCAGAGAGGCAACAACGTCATTTGCTGTTAATTCCTGACCATTGTGAAAAGGGACACCTTCGCGCAGAGAAATGATAATCGTTTTGCCACCGTCTTCGACTCGCTCACCGCTCGCCAACAGGGGCTGCGGTACATATTTTGAATCGAAGGCGTAAAGCGTTTCGAACATATGGTTGCCAATTGTCGAGGCAATCGTTGCCGTACCGACCTGGACGTCAAGGCTTGGCGGCTCGCCAATGGTTGCATAATTGATGATTACAGCTGCTTTCGCCTGAAAACTGATCGATAGCGCAAACGCCAGCAAAGCAGTGCATTTCAGTAGCGGTCTAATAATTTTTTTCATAAGCTCCCTCCTGTAAGGTGATGGATGTTTATTAGTATTCAGATGGCGTCGAAAAAATCCTCCAGAATTTTCGAATCTTGTTACCTCCTTAAAAATGTTGGTGGCGTTCATCTCTACCAGCACGTGTATCCGCCGTCGATGACCAGGGATGATCCGGTCATGTAGCGCGTTGAATCACTGGCCAGGTATACGGCAAGTGGACCGATATCATCCGGTCTGCCGAATTCACCTGTTGGCACGTTGTGTAGAAATTCTTCAATCACTCCTGGATGATCTCTTGACCATCTTACGTTTGGTGCCGTCATGAACAGGCCCGGGCAGATCGTATTGGCCGTGATGCCGTAGCGGGCCCAATCGACGGCGAGGCTTCGAGTCAGCTGGATGACGCCGGCTTTTGCGGTTTCATAATGTCGCCCGGCAATATTACGGCCCGCGACCATGCCGTTAATCGACGCGATGTTGATGATACGACCCTTGATCTTATTTTCGATCATCGCAGCGCCGATCATTTTGCAGCAAATAAACGTGTTGGTCAGGTTAAGGTCTATAAGTTCCTGCCACATGGCAAGAGACATTTCTTCCGTCGCTACATTTTCCCGCCGCCCACCAACATTGTTGATCAGAATGTCTACCGGCCCAGCTTCAGCAAGAGCGATACGACAGGCCTCCTCACATTCTTCGGGCTTGGAAACGTCTTTTTGAATGGTCCATGCGGTTCGCCCAAAGGCTCTGATTTTTTCGGCAGTTAGTTCCAACTGTTCAGAATCACGGGCAACAAGGATGACATTGGCTCCAGCATCGGCGATGGCCAGTGCCATCTCCCGTCCCAGTCCGCGGCTTCCTCCGGTAATGAATAATTTTTTCCCGTCAAGGCGAAATCGGTCGAATATACTCACGGGCAGCAGCCTCCAGGAGTTTAGTGATCTGGCGATTATGGAAAGAAACGTGCGGGTTCGATCATCGATCGTTTTACGACCTGATTTCACATTGTCATCAAGGGCGGTTAGGATGATCACACCCTTTTAATATCAAGAAATATTGGTTGACGCATCAAAAAAAATTATGTTTTCCCCCGAAGCGTTTCCTCTCGCCGCACGACTGAACAAAGATTGACGACGCAGAACTGCTCTATTACCGACAGGAGAAGTCACTGAATTCTATAATGATATAAAAAATAGAAAATTGACTTAAAAAGTAATCTTAGGTAGAAATAGTTCGCTGGTGCACTATAATCTCGTCTGGAGTTAGGTGGATTAGAGCCTTCAAATCAAGAATCCCCGCCAGAAAAATTATTTTCTGGCCTCAACCTTCGGGTGTCACGAAGTCGAAATGCTCTACAATTTTCTGACGTCTTATACGATGAGGAGGATTGGCTCTGCTATCATTACGATGATGTCGGCCTCGGTCATCATCTTTGCCTTTATTCACCTGATTCCTGGCGATCCGATTTACGTGATGCTTGGTGATGGTGCGACGCCTGACCAGGTCAAAGATATGCAAATCAGGCTGGGGCTCGATAAGCCAGTGTATATCCAGTATCTGTTATGGCTTTATCAGGTCCTGCAGGGAGACCTGGGAACCTCACTGTTCTTCCAAATCCCGGTCCTGTCGGTCATAGCTGATGGAGCAGAAACAAGTTTGCTGCTTGCCAGCATAACAATGGTATGGGTTCTGCTTATTGGCATTCCTATCGGGATGCTGGCTGCTACCCGACAAGGTACGCTTACCGATCAGGCCGCATCCGGTCTGGCGATGTTTTTCGCCTCTGTTCCAACGTTCTGGGTCGGTCTCTATCTTATTCTTTTTTTTGCAGCCTGGCTCGGCTGGTTGCCCAGTTCCGGTTATCCATCAATTTTCGGGGATGGCGGTTTGGCCAATTTACGCTATCTGTTGTTGCCCAGTCTGGCACTGGCCGCTCCGAATGCCGCTCTAATTTTACGACTTACCCGTGCCAGTATGCTTGACGTTTCGCGACAGGACTATGTGAGAACAGCCCGGGCCAAAGGAATCCGGCCCTGGCAGGTTACGGTGAAACATATTTTCAGAAATGCCTTACTGGCGGTTGTCGCGGCCTTCGGCTTTACACTGGCCGCATTGATATCTGAAGCCGTTGTCACGGAAACGGTTTTTGCTCTACCCGGCGTCGGTCGTCTGGTTGTCCAGTCAATATTGCGGCGTGACTATCCGGTGATACAGGGCGTCATTCTGGTAACGGTGATTCTCTATCTTGGTATTAACCTGCTTGTTGATTTGATCAATCGATATCTTGATCCGCGAGTGGAGTTGGAATGATGGAAACACTTGCATCATGGTTGGAACCTTTTCAGAAACGACGCCTGTCACTCTTCGGCTTGTGTGTCTTGATTCTGGTTATTCTTTCCGCAGCATTTGCCCCGTTCCTCTCTTCGTTTGATCCGCTGGCGATGGACCCGATCAATCGTTTGCTGTCACCCACTGCGACACATTGGTTCGGCACCGATCATTTTGGCAGGGATACCTTTACGCGCATTGTCTACGGCTCACGAATGGCCCTTCTGATAGGAACAGGTGTCGTCGGTTTCGCTCTTTTAACCGGTGTGCCGATCGGCGTTTTATCGGTCCTGTTTCCTCGTGTCGGGAACTTGATGATGCGCGCAGTTGATCTGTTGATGGCTTTCCCGGCGATGTTGATGGCCCTGGGCTTGATCGTGATTCTGGGACAGGGCGTTACTAATGCCATCCTGGCCCTTGGCGTTGTCTATCTGACCAGGACGGCGCGATTAACCTACAGTGTTTCGTTGCGCCTGAAGGCGGAAACTTTTGTCGAAGCTGGACGGAGCATGGGGGCCAGAACCTGGTGGATCGCCTCCCGCCATATCGTCCCGAACCTTGTCTCGCCTCTGCTGGTGCAAGCCAGTTTTGTCTTTGCCTTTGCCCAGTTGGGCGCCGCTTCACTGGATTTTCTTGGTTTGGGCGCACCCCCTGATATTCCCAGCTGGGGTAATATGCTGGCGGAATCAAGAATCTATATTACCCGTGCTCCGTGGCTTTTGTTTTTCCCGGGAATGATGATAGTCCTTACTGCTTTTTCACTTAATCTGGTCGGGGATGCCCTGCGGGATCGACTTGATCCCCGTTACCGGGATGAACAACTTTCCAAGACAGGAAAACCGTAAGCATGCTTTCCGTACAGGATCTTACCGTATCGGTAATCACCGGCAAAACCCCTCTGGATATCACCCGAAATGTCTCATTTGAGCTGAACAAGGGAGAAATTCTCGGGGTCGTTGGTGAATCCGGTTGCGGAAAAAGCATGACTGCCCTTGCTATCATGGGGTTATTGCCAAAAACAACGATTGCGGTTCGCTCCGGCAGAGTTCTTCTCGATGACCAAGAGATAACACATCTGGAACCGCATCAGCGTGTCGATGCCGGCCTCAGCGGTATCTCGATGATATTTCAGGAGCCGATGACCTCGCTCAACCCGGTCATGCAGATTGGCGACCAGATCATTGAAGCCTTGTTGGTTCATGACCGGGGTAATATGCGAGCCCCTGCAGCACGGGCTAAAAAGCTATTGGATCTGGTGCATATCCCGGATGCCGCGATGCAGTTAAAAGCGTACCCCCATGAACTTTCCGGTGGCATGCGTCAGCGCGTCATGATAGCTATCGCACTGGCCTGCAACCCACAAGTCCTTATCGCCGATGAACCGACAACCGCTCTGGATGTCACCATTCAGGCGGAAATTCTCAGCCTTCTCAAGGAGTTATGTGAAGAACTTTCGATGGCGGTTCTATTTATCACCCATAACCTGGGTGTTGTCGCCCAACTGGCTGACCGCGTCAGCGTCATGTATGCCGGCCAAATCGTCGAAACCGCTTCGGTGGAGGTGCTGTTCGAGCATCCGGTGCACCCGTATACTCATGGACTTTTTTCCTGCCTGCCGGATCCGACCAAGCGATCTGAGCCGCTTCAGCCCATTCCCGGCCAGGCACCTCTTATAACAGAAATTACCGATGGTTGTGCATTTGCCCCGCGCTGCAAATTTAAAACCTCGGCCTGCCTTTCCGGGTCGATTGACTGGACCGGTATTTCTAATGGACACAAGACACGATGCCATCATCCACTGAAGGAACAAAAGTGAATATGTCCAGTGAAACGATTCTCGACGTTGCCGGATTAAGGACAACGTTCCACGTTAAAAGGGCGAACAAGAAATATGCCTTAAAAGCCGTTGATAATGTTTCCTTTCACCTGGACAAGGGTGAAATACTCGGTTTCGTCGGTGAAACCGGGTGTGGAAAGACCACTGTCGGGCGTTCGATAATCAAATTGACCAAGCCTGAAGGCGGTGTGGTTACGTTTGGCGGTAATAATATTCTGAATTTAACCGGTCGCCGGTTGCGTGAAGTGAGACTGAAGGTCCGTATGGTGTTTCAGGACCCGTATGCGTCCCTTAACCCTCGCCGCAGGATCGCTGATTCCGTTGCTGAGGCCGGTGATATACACAAGCTGTTTAACTCACCGCAGGATCGTTTGAAGCAAATAGCCGAGACGCTCAAGCGCGTCGGGCTCGATCCGTCATTTGCGGACCGCTTCCCCCATGAGCTGAGCGGCGGGCAACGGCAACGTGTCGGCATTGCCCGGGCATTACTGCCGATTCCGGGCATTATCATCGCCGATGAACCGGTATCAGCGCTTGATGTATCTATCCAGGCTCAGATACTGAACCTGCTGCTTGATCTTCGAAAACGGCTCAACCTGGCGATCATCTTTATCTCACATGACCTCTCCGTAGTTGGGCAAATCTGTGACCGGATAGCCGTCATGTATCTGGGGCGCGTTGTCGAGATTGGCGAGGCCGAGGAGCTATTCAATAGACCCTTGCATCCTTACACGCAGGCCCTGATTCATGCGGTGCCAAAACCAAATCCGAGGCTCAGAATCGGCAAAGGCATGGCGTTAGGTGAGCCCCCGAGTCGGTTTGAACTGAAACCTGGATGCACCTATGCCGATCGCTGTCCTCTGGCGGAGGGAGTTTGCCTGACCGATGTACCCGAAATCAAGACGGTGAAGAATGCGCAGATGGCAGCTTGCCATAAACTGTAAGGTTTTAAACATAACAACGTGCACGATGTTCATCCTTCAAGGCTCGAGGGATAAGATTAAAAGATAGGTTATCACTATGGAATTAGCGTTGATCGGTGGCAAGGTTATTGATCCGGCGCATGGCAAGTCGGGACAATTTGATGTTGTTTTTTCAAAGGGCCGCGTGGCGCAGGTTGTGGAAAAAATAAATCTTGATCATGTTCGTGAGGTGGTTGATGTCAGTGGGAAAATCGTTGTCCCCGGGCTGATTGATTTTCATACCCACGTGTATCACGGGGGGACCTCGCTGGGAATACATGCCGACAATCATGCTGTGGAAGCCGGCGTCACCACCTTTGTCGATGCGGGTAGTGCCGGCCCCGGAAACTTTCTTGGATTCCATGATCATGTCATCCAGAAATCAAGAAGTAGAATTTTAGCATTTTTAAATATCTCCTTTGCCGGAATTTACGGGTTTAATCTCGGCATTGGAGAATGTGAAAACCTGAAGCTCTGTGATGCCTCCATAACCCTGGCCAAGGCCCGGGAATATGTTGATCATATCGTTGGCATCAAAGTTCGGGTAGGGATGTCGTGCAGCGCCGCTCATGGCGTATTGCCGGTAGAAATCGCCAAGCAGGCCTCCGATACACTTGCCAAGCCCCTGATGGCGCATATCGACAAGCCGCCACCAACCCTTGAAGCCGTTCTCCAGCGTTTGGGCCGTGGGGACATCCTGACGCATTGCTTCAGACCTTACCCCAACCAGCCGGTTGATGCGTCGGGGCTGGTTCGCCAGTCTGTTATTGACGCGCGCGAAAGAGGTGTGATTTTTGATACCGGGCATGGGCGGGGTTCTTTTGGTTTCGAGACCGCATCAAAAATGCTGGAAAACGGGTTTGATCCTGATGTCATCAGCAGTGATATACATTCTGACAGTATTAATGGCCCGGCTCACAGTTTGCTGCACGTGATGTCCAAATTCATGGCCCTTGGGATGAGCTTTGAGAAGGTGATTGAAAAGACCACAATTGCACCGGCCCGTGCCATGGACAAGACCGAGCTCGGTCATCTGGGAATCGGAGCGCTTGGCGACGCGACGATACTTCACATCGAAGAAGGCACGTACGATTTCTTTGATGTCAATGGTAACCGAATCGTTTCCAATCGACACCTTGTCTGTGATGGCTTGGTGGTCAATGGTGAATACTGGGCACCGGCCTAGACGTTTTTTTGCACCTTCTGTCACTCAGGATTGCTTTTTGAAGGCCATAGAACGGGAGACTCCGGTCAAACCTATTGCACATCCTGTCGGGCTTGCTCAAAGCAATCCCTGAGTATCCTGCCAGTTGTTTGCGAGTGGTCTCTTATATATTCGGTGTGGGTGCCCGTAGTGACTATTATTTCGATATTTCCAGAGATGAATGAACGCCAATCCGTCTCCATTTTTTCCAGATCAGTATTGTTGCTTACGAGAAACATGACATTGCCGGCATATTTGCCAGGCCGATAGCGTTGAAGAACCCTATGATATGACAATTCTACCCGGTTCTTATACCACTGTCGCGCTTCAGGACTATCTGGGTGTCTATTTGGCCACACAAGGCCAATTTCGTCACCGAGAAAGATGACAGGGCACAGAATTTGATGCAGGATCCGAACCATTCTAGATCCCTCTGTTTCTGGATTAACAATTTTCTTCCAGCAGTTTTTTAATTGAGAGGAGAGTTCCTTGAAAAATGTTGCGATGTAAAACCTTGAAGATCGATAATAAGTGTCTAGTAAAACTAAGAAAGCGACATGCTGTCCCGCCATCTGTAACTGCCGGGCAATTTCGAATGCCACGACACCGCCTACACATTCTCCCGCGAGAAAGTAAGGGCCTGATGGCTGGAGAGCCTGAATTTCATCGATGTAGGCCATCGCCATTTTCTTGACGGAAGTGTGTGGATGACTTACTCCGTCAAGTCCACAGGCAAGGAATCCGTAAAATGGTATATCCGATCCCATTTGTCGAGCTAAGCGTGCATATACAAGCAGAGTGCTGTCTCCTCCACCCCCTCCAGGAACAAAAAATAGTGCAGGCGCGATATGACCTTTCTGGATTTCAACCAGACTGTGACCGGGAGAACCCGCCAGCCTCTGTCCCATCGTATCCCTGTCCATCGTTACTTTTTCGAGCCAGGTGGCCATTTCTGCGATCGTAGGTGATTCGAAAAGCCTCTGGAGCGGAATATCTACCTTAAACTCGGTACGGATATCCGTCACAAGCTTTGCGCCCAACAATGAATCTCCGCCCATATCGAAGTAATTATCATGCACTCCCAATTTGTTATATTTGAGCAGATGAAGCCATATAGCTGCCAAGCGTTTTTCAGTCAATGTTCGGGGCACTATAGGTTCAGCAAATAAATCGCAACGTTTCCAAGAAGGAATTGGAAGAGAGGAGCGGTCCAATTTTCCTCTCGATGTCAGAGGCAGAAACTCAAGGGTCATAAAGCTAGCGGGAATCATATAATCGGGCAATCTTTTTT
>JAHEMX010000001.1:10754-32248 GCA_024643445.1 Desulfobulbaceae bacterium
CCCTTAATGTTTCAGAAGATACGCGATGCCCCCTTTCTGGAACCACATATGCAATTAGTTGTTTTCCAACAAACTCATCTTCCTGGACAATAACTGCCGCTTCCTTAACTTCAGGCATGGCTCGAAGGGAGGAGGCCACCTCCTCCGGCTCAATGCGAAACCCGCGTATTTTCAGTTGATCGTCAAGACGCCCGAGGAATTCAATATTACCATCGCGCAATCGACGCGCTAGGTCACCGGTCTTGTAAAACCGCTCACCGCATGAGTTAATAACGAACTTTTCCGCAGTCAATTCCGGATGATTGAAGTATTCACGGGCCAAACCCGGTCCGCCTATATAAATCTCTCCTTTAATTCCGATTGGAACCGGATTGCTGTAGCGATCCATCACGTGGACAGTATTATTTGCGATGGGTTTACCAATGGGAATGGTGACGGCATCATCGGGGATGGATTCAACAAGGTACCAAGTGGCAAACGTGGTTGCCTCGGTGGGACCGTACAAGTGTATAAGCTTCCGGGGCGGTCTGTTGGACAGCACAAGTGCCGCTGTTTTTGGATCCGAACTCTCTCCGCCGAAAAGAAGGGCCGTCAGGTTGGCAAATGTGCAGGGAGCATCCTGTGCTATTCGATTGAACAGGGCGGTTGTCACGAACATCGCCGTAATACCATGCCGGTCGATTGCTGCAGCCAGGCCTTCCGGGCTCAAGAACACATCCGTCGCTATGAAAACGAGTCGACCGCCGTTGGTTAAGGGCCCCCATATCTCCCAGGTTGCCGCATCGAAACAAGCGTTTGACACCTGCGCGACGACGTCCTCCCGGGACAATTGAAGATAATCCGTTGCCACAACCAGTCTCATGATCGCCCGGTGACTTACCGCAACCCCTTTCGGCTGACCTGTCGAGCCCGAGGTAAAAATGATGTAGGCCAAGTCGTCTGGATCCGGTTCAAAAGCTAGATCATTGGCACTTTCATCATTTGGGCATAGATCGAGTTCTTCCACACATAACACTTGGTGAGTACCACTAGGTAATGCGGTCAGAAAGGTTTCCTGGGTTACAATCACCATCGCTCGACTATAGTTCAGCATCTGTAGCAAGCGAGCCGAAGGATAGTGCGGATCCAGAGGCATGTAAGCCCCTCCGGCCTTGAGGACAGCCAGCATCGCCACAACCATTCCCGGGCACCGCTCCATAAAAACACCCACCGGAGCACCTCTTAGCACGCCGCACTCAATCAGCCGACGGGCAAGCCGGTTAGCCCGGTCATTTAGTTCTTGGTAGGTTAAGCTTTCGGCAGTCCCCACGACAGCGATGTTTTCAGGGGTTTGACGGGTCCAACCCTCGACGAGCCTGCTAATGCAGTGGGCCTTCAAATAATCAGATGCCGTATTGTTCCAAGAATCCATCTGCCGCTGCTCGTTTGGTGTCATCAAGGGTAGCTGGCCGATGGGGCAATCTGGGTCCAAAGCACCTGCTTCCAGCACTGTTCGGTAGTGATCACACATCCTCGCAACAGACTCGGTGTCGAAAACGTCGGTATTATAATCGACTTGCACTGACAGCTTTTCAGGAGTTTCCAATAGTTCGAAGCTCAAATTAACCTTCGCCGAGGTCGTTGCCGTCGATAGACGTTCCACCTTCGCATTCGGCAGACGGAGGTGAGTTTCCGGCCCTTTCTGGTAGCCAAACAGGGCCTGCAGTAAAGGTGTCGTCCCAGCGATTCTGTGTGGCCGAAGCTCTGCAACTACGCGGTCAAAGGGTACATCCTGATTTTCAAGAGCTGCGACAGTCAACTGACGAATTCTTTCAAGAAGCTCTTTGAAGGTTGGATTGTTGCTCAAATTTACACGCAGGGCGACGGTATTTATAAAGAAACCGATAAGCCCTTCCGTTTCTTCCCGAAGCCGCCCGGCGACAGGTATCCCGAACGCCAGGTCTTCTTGCCCAGTCCATCGGTGCAGAGCAACGGTGAACGCGGCCAACAGAGTCATGAATGTCGTCACACCGCTCTTCAATCCTTTTGTATCTATAGATCGGCAGAGACGAATTGGCCAGATCGCTCTGTATGTGCCACCTGATTGTGCACGAAGGACCTGCCCTGGTTTGTCGTAGGGCAGATCAAGGGTCGCTGGAACACCTTTGAGGTGTTCGGTCCAGTATCGTAACTGACCGGTCGACCGATCCCCTGCCAAACGCTTTCGCTGCCAAACCGCATAATCGGTGTATTGTATGGGTAGTTTAGGCAAATCCAGAGAAATCTTGTTTAACATCGAGCCATACAGTAATGAAAGTTCTCCTAGCAGTACAGCCATCGACCAACCATCGGCGATTATGTGGTGGATACTAAATTGAAAGATATGATCGTCACTTGACATGCGGATAATATGTGCGCGGAAAAGATATCCAGCATGAAAATCAAAAGGGGTTTGGGCAAACTCAACGGTTAATTTTTGAGCGTAATCTTCACGGAGTGTCGCAGGTTCATACGTAAGATCCAAGAGAGGCAGGTTAAATGGAACCGGCGGCAGGATAATCTGTATTGGCTGGTCGTTCGTTGCCCGAAACGCAGATCGGAGGGATTCGTGCCGCTCGGTCAGGGATGATAGCGCGTTCTCCAATACACCCCGCTCGATCAATCCCCGGATTCGATAAACATGGCTGAGAATGTACGTTGTATTCTCAGGTCCTAGTTGTTCCAGGAACCATAAACGTTCTTGCAGAGGCGAAAGGCAAGCGGGTCCATCCCCCCTTCTCTTCGGTATTGCTCGTTCTGCTGCTGACAGCTCTCGAACCCGACGATTGAAAAGCTCGCGTTTTACCGGAGAGAGTGCCTCAATACGGCGAGGCTGCTGGCTCATGATGACTTATCCATCAAGAGACGCTTGGCCTCTTCTTCAGTTAATTTCTCTATTTCACTGAACAATGCAGTCTCCTCCTCCGGCATGATATACAGATCATTTCCAGAGTTGAGATAGTCGGCCAGCGCAGCCACCGTTTCAAGATCAAATAGAGCTTTGATTGGAATCATATAGCCAAATG
The DNA here is from genome assembly GCA_024643445.1 of Desulfobulbaceae bacterium. Classification (GTDB taxonomy): domain Bacteria; phylum Desulfobacterota; class Desulfobulbia; order Desulfobulbales; family Desulfocapsaceae; genus Ww85. Next base: position 13,799 of record JAHEMX010000001.1, read on the forward strand.
CCTTTCGAAGACGAGAAATCATTTGGACGCCAAGGAGGGAATGACCGCCCAGCTCAAAAAAGTTGTCGTGGATCCCGATGAGATCGATACCCAGCAGCTCCTGCCAGATCTTGACGATATTTTTTTGACTTTCTGTTGTGGGCGGCAGATATGGATTCAGCAATTCCGGGCGGGGATGCAGTGTCCCGATCGGCCCTGCGATATTCGTCTCATCCTCGATCCGAGGATTTGGTGTCCAGGTACGAATCCGGCGATTCAGGTCGCCGGTGGAAACGATAACCTGTTCGACATCGCTCATTGCAAAAATTCTGCGGAATGCCTCAATGCCTTCTTTAGCCGTAAGCGCATATTCTGCAATCGTAGCTCCAATATTGGTATCAATACCCTTAAAATTCCAAGAGTCCCAATTAACGCTGATCATGGGCGTTTTTGAGGATCGACTGCGTTCTTGGGCATGGACGTCCATGAACGCATTTGCAGCCGCGTATGGACCGTATCCAAGACCTCCAAGGACCGAAGAAATTGAAGAAAACAACATAAAAAAATCTATCGGCTGATCTTTAAAAACATCTTCAAGCATAAAAAGGCCGGCAGCTTTCGCTTCGAATTGAGTTTCACTTTGACTCCGTTCCAGGGAATCGATAGTGCTGAAAGCACCCCGAGACAGCACACCGGCAGCATGGAAAACCCCATGAATCATTCCGAACTGTTTGCTCGCGGCCTCTACCACCGCAGCCATTTGTTTCCGGTCGGCCACGTTCGCAGTAGCAACCATCACAGCGAAGCCTCTATCTTCGAGTTGTCGGACCCTCTGAATTCGCCGGGTGATGATTTCATCTCCCGCGTGAATTTTTAGCCAGTCATCCCATGAGGTCCGCTCAGGCATATCGGAACGTCCCACGAGCACGAGTTTCGCATTGAATTCTTCAGCCAGATAATCGGCCAGAGCAAGCCCGATATCACCGAGGCCTCCAGTGATCAGGTAAACGCCCCCCTGCCGCAACAGCAGGGCTTTATTGGCAGGTGAATTTACCTTCAGCGGTTCGAAAGTTTTGAGCCATCGGTATGCGCCACGGAGGGCAATCTCAACTTCTTCGCTTTTCGACGTAATTTCATCTATTACCTTCTTTACCAGGTTATCCCTTTGAGCAGATTTTGCCTCGTCGATATCCAAATCAATGCTCCGACAGACTAGTCCAGGATATTCTTGGGGTATGACTTTGCTCAATCCCAATAGTGTGGCCAAAGCGGGCTGGAGTTTTTCATGCCCCGTCACTAACTGAATACCGGTTGTAACGATAACCAGTTGAGAATCATTCAGCGTCATCCGTCTACCAATTGTTTTCGCAAGCGAGATGAGGCTATAGTAGCCTATTTCCTGAAAAAGGTTGAAAATGTCCAAGCTAGAGGAATCCTCGGGGGGTAAGATGGACCAGGTGTGTATGACGTTAGAGGGAATGACACGTTCGGACAGTAACGCATCCAATAACTTTTCATAATCCTTTTCAATTCGGGGATTGATAGTGAATTCCTGATCCGAATTCCGATAAAATTCGGCTCCTGCCCATGCCGTGATCACTTTGCACCCGATATCTCGAAGCAGTTCAGCGAGGTCGCTTCCAAACCCTGATTTTTCTGCGAGGACAAGGTAGGTCGAATCATTCGCGGTGCTATCCGGATTAATTACGAGAGGCGCGCGTTTCCAGGAAGGAACATAAAACCAGTCTGCAATGTCGAGCTTTCGCCCATCCTGGGTTAAGCGATACAGATTTTCGATCGAATTAAAAGTCGGTTCGACCCAGTAGTGCCGGCGGTCAAAGGGATAGGTGGGGAGAGGAATTCGCCGCCTACGTTCACCGCTGTGCAAGCCCGCCCAATTGACATTGACTCCGTGCAGCCATAGTTTGGCAAGGGTCGAGAGTGCCGTTTCATCCGTGGGTTGCTCTGCGCTTACATTTGGACTGCTTGACAGAATTTTTGCAGATATTGCGCCGGAAGTATTACGTCTTATTGAGTCGGTGAGGGTTTGTCCGGGACCAACTTCCAGGAGTATGGGATTATCGAGATCCATTACACTTTTCAGGGCAGGATAAAACTTTACAGGGTTTCGAAATTGCCAACTCCAGTATTCCGGACTCTTCAGTTCGCCTTCCTCAGCCCATCGCCCCAAGTTGCATGAGGCGAAAGGGATAGTCGGAACGTTCAACTTCAGGGACGAAATGATGTTTTTCAACTGAGGAATGCTTGGGTCCAGCATTGCCGAATGATAGGCTCGGGCGATTGGAACCTGTATAAATGCCACCCGCAGATTTCTTAGCTTGAGCATCAGTTCGGCCAAAGGTTCCGGTTTGCCGGAAACGATACAATGTCTCGGTCCGTTGTCGATGGCTACGGACAGTTCTGATTGAAGGTGCTCAGCGATTTGATCGGCGCCCATGGAAACGGCGAGCATCCCCCCGGTCGGTAAGGTCTCTGAAAAGCGACTTCGCGCCATGACCAACTTCAGCGCGTCGGTTTCCGACAACACACCGGTCACGCAAGCTGCTGCGATTTCACCACTGCTGTAGCCGAGCACCGCCTTGGGGCAAACGCCCCAACCGATCCACAACCTTGCTAAGGAATAGCTGGTGATAAAATTTGCCGGATAGCTCAGGAGCGGTCGCTTCAGCTTCACTGCCGCAGCATGCTTATCTCCTGATGAAGGAAAAACCACCTCCCGCAAATCAAAGCCGGATTCTGCTATCACCTGATCGCAGCAACGGTTGAATGTCTCTCGGAATACCGTCTCATTCTGATAAATTTCACGAGCCATATTAACGTGCTCTGAACCTAATCCAGGGAACATGAATACTACGGGTCTGTCCTGCTTGGCTGCTCTTCCCGAGAGTATTCGTTCAGGATATACGCCCCTCAGGATATCAATCACCTCACCGGATGACCCACTCAAAATAGCCTGACGATTACGCATCCCCTTCCGGCCGACCTGTAAAGTGTGACACACATCTGCGAGGTTGACATCCCTGTTTCGCGCCAGCCAGTCAGCCCAGATTTCCGAAGCTGCTTTGAGGGCGGTATCGGTTTTTGCGGATAAAATAAACAGTTGCTTCCCTTTCCCAGGAGAAGTGGGTTTCTGGGCTGGAGCTTCTTCCAGGATGGTATAGGCGTTCGTGCCTCCGATCCCGAACGAAGCCACTCCCGCTCGTCGGGGATACCCATCCACCAACCACGGTGAAAGCTTTGTATTGATGTAAAATGGCGAATCGGTGATATCGATAGCCGGATTAAGGTGAGTGAAGTTCAAAGTTGGCGGAATCGCCTGGTGCTCCATGGATAAAACCACCTTAATCAGACCCACCACTCCAGAGGTCACGTTGGTATGTCCGATGTTGGTCTTCACCGAACCCAGCGCACAGTATGGCTTTCTTTTAGCAGTTTTACCGAAAACTCTGGTCAGGGCATCCACTTCAATTGGATCACCCGTAGCAGTTGCCGTCCCGTGAGCTTCGATATATGATATCGTTTCAGGGCTGATTCCTGCCTCGAAAAGCGAACGTCGCAGCACCTCTGCCTGCCCTTCCGCACTCGGCGCGGTGTAACCGGACTTGGATGCCCCATCGTTGTTAACGGCGGTACCTTTCAATACCGCACGAATGGTGTCCCCTTCGGCCAGTGCATCGGCTAGACGCTTCAGAACGATTACCCCCACGCCGGGAGTAAAAATAGTCCCCTCTGCATCGATATCGAAGGTCCGGGTTTTTCCGTCCGAGGAGACAATACCGCCAGGTTTGGAAATATATCCCGCTCTTTCAGGAACATGCACCGAAGCCCCTCCGGCCATTGCCATATCACATTCACGCTGCAGCAAACTCTGAGCCGCCAGGTGCACAGCCACAAGGGATGAAGAGCATGCCGTCTGTACGGAAACAGCGGGCCCTTTCAGGTTTAAGGCGAAAGCCACTCGGGTAGCAAGAAAATCGGGTGCGTTAGCGAATCTCAGTTGAAAAGGGTCTTGGTATTTGAGGATCTCGGAGTTAAACAGGAGGTTATTTGTTAAATATGCACTCGTACCAGCGCTCGCATATATACCGATCAAGCCATTATATTGGAACGAGTCGTAGCCTGCAGACTCCAAAGCTTCCCATACACATTCCATGAAGAGCCGGTGCTGAGGATCGCTGATCTCCGCTTCCCTTGGGCTGAAGCCGAAGAAGGGTGCATCGAACAAATCAATACCGTCCAATATCCCCCCGGCCCGAACATAGCCTGGATCAAGGACATCGAGGGGTCTCAGTGAGGAGGACTGCACCTCTTCCGGCTCAAAGGTTTGAACCGAGTCTACCCCATCACGCAGGTTCAGCCAAAACTGATGAAGAGAATTCGCGCCGGGCAGCCGCGCCGCCATGCCGATTATGGCGATATCTGATTGTCCTGTGTGATGGGTCGTGTTCATAGTTGATCCCTCGTTTTTGGCCGCTGGTTCATAAGTTCCTTACCTTCCTGGTCCATTATTCGGCAGGTGACTTCTGTCCGTTTTGAGGAATCCTCACCTTTGCGCCCTACGGCAATAGCCATCATGTGGCTGACGGTTGGTTGAAAAAGCTGTAGCCGCCATTTTAGAATGGACGGGATACCTCCCCAGGGTGCGACAGCCATGTCTACCTCTTCATGTGGCCCGATTCTCATTGTCACTGCCTTCAATGGCATCCCCATACCCAGACCACAGGCCTTAGCGAACGCCTCCTTAAGCACCCAATACTCGTATAGCCTCCTTTGTCGCTGTTTTGGCGAAAGTGCGTTACAAGCATGTTGCTCGAAGGCTGAGAGGTATAAGGCAGAGGTTTCACTGATTGCACCATTTGTCTGCATCAATTCTACGTCCACTCCAACGGGCGCGCTCAGTGACACAGCACAGGCAACCAGCCCATTGGTATGCGAAAGGTTGAACTGGAACTGCGGCCATCGTAAAGATTCCTTCAACCGGGGCTTTCCCATGGCATCGGCTTCGAACTGCCATTCCCTGGGGTTGACATCAACGTAACTACTTAAGGCTGACCTAACCAGCCAGTGGGCAGCGGTATACTGAAAGGCTGATTCTGGTCGAATCAGCTTTTCACAGCGCTGCCTCTCCTTGGCGTCGAGCACAGCATACCAGTCATCGAAATTCTTTACGCCATCATTCTCGCAGGTCATCAGCCAGGCATCTACGCCACCATTTTCGAGCCGATTCATCAATTTGCACCGCAATAAATTTCCTCTATAGTTCTCCTTCAATGCCGTATCGTGATCGATACTCGGCAAACTTTCGGCTCAACGCTTCTGGATCCAAGCCGAATTGTTCACAGGAATAGTGGTGGATACCGTGCTTCCCCTGTGAGTTGGCTTCCAACCAAGTATTAATCCGATCCTCGATTCCATTATTGTAAGGAATATTAAAACGCTTATAGATCGCATTTACAATGCCGATCGGATTCTCCACGAGATCGGTGAAACGCACATCGTAAAACCGATCCTCGAACCCTTCACGCGCCCGGTTACCCTTCTCGATTGATAGTTCGATCTTGTTTGAAGCATGCTGTCCCTGTTGCGCAAAATCGATGTCAGTGCTAAATGCAGCATGCCACCGCGAATGCTGACTGCAGCTGGAGGGAATCGTCTTTACGGGATCTCGGTGCGTTTGGATAATACAGGCGTCTGGAAAGACGGATAACAACGAATCGAGGTGTTCCAGATGCATAGGCGCTTTAAGCAGCCATCGTTCTCGTTGATCCAAAAATTGTAAAATTTTCAGTTGAATCCTATAATATTTATATGCTTGCTGCCAGCCCTGCCAGGATTGAAGCATTTTTCCATAGGAGTAGGCTGATCCATAAAGCAGGAAAAAGTTTGACAGAAAGGAATTCATAAAAAGTATCGAGCATTCTTCAGGGCTATCTTCGCTCATGGGGTGAATAGCCTGATAATCTGGAATCAACTTTAAGATATGCTGAATAGTTTTTTGCGCCAATGCTATTCGTGTGTCCAGCGAACCATGGGAAGGATCGGGTGGCGGCGCTGGCTGCAAAGCCTCCCAGAAGCGGAGACTACGATTAGTTGCATCATTTGCCAAAAGCCTCTGCAGCAGGGTCGTTCCGGAGCGCGGGATGCCGACGATAAACAGAGGGCGGCGGATTTCTTGTTGTGCGATATCCGGGAAATCGCAGAGCGCTTTTTGGATGCGCAGCCTGTTCGCAAGATGCCAAATTACCATCTCGCGGATCTCAGACGATCCTTTGGCGTTCAGATTCGCATCGTTGGCATATGAGGCCAATAATGCCCGCATCGGTATCAGAAAACTCTTATCGCCCCAATTTGTCAAACCCGTCATCTGTTCCGCTGCTGCAAGTAAAGATTTTTCCGAGTAATGTGAAGAAGAACCGACCAATGAACAACAAATGTTTCGGAAAAAATTTCTGACGCGCCGCAAGGTTTTTTGACTGTCGAGAAGGCACATTATTTTCGAGAACCGATTTGTAAAAGTTATTTAACGAGGTTTTTCAACTGAAACGACTCAATTTCTTTTCGTTTTTAAATTCCAACTATCAATTGTGTTACGTCAAACAATTTTGTTATGATCTCAAACCAAATTCCAAGACGTAAAGTTACCTTGAATAATCATTTTTTTCGTTTAATATCAAGGCATAAGATAATTTTTACCGTAGCTAATGGATGATATTCCGAGGATAAAATTTCGATCATAACGTAGAGATCGGGCCAAAAGACGATTCTTCAATGTGGCCCTATTTGGTATCTCTAACCACCCGCCCCACCTAGCCGGTCCACCCACAAGTTAGTGAATCAGGATAGTTGACCTTCTCCCCTGCGCTGATTCGTTATGCTTCACCAGCAACGCTTGCGGCGCTGGTGGTTGGCAGTTCAATGAACTATGCGGACGAATGGTATTATACCAACTCCGCCATTGCTCGATCAATATCTGTGCTGCCTTCAGTGTATAAAAGATTTCTCCGTTAAGCAGTTCATCTCTAAGCTTGCCGTTGAATGATTCGTTGTAACCGTTCTCCCGGGGGCTGCCTGGTTCGATAAACAGAGTCTTTACTTTGAGTTTGGCAAGCCATTTCCTCACTAAATCAGCAGCAAATTCTGCCCCATTGTCTGAACGAATATAATCGGTTACTCCTTTCAATAGGAATAGATCCAGCAGGTTATCGATAACGTCAATTGAGTTGAGTTTTCGTGCGACCTTGATGCTCAGACATTCCCTCGTATACTCATCGATTACCGTCAGCATCCGAAACCGCTTACCATCATGGGTGCGATCCATGACACAATCATAGGCCCAGACATGATTTCTGTACTGCGGGCGTTTACGGATACAGGACCCATCATTAAGCCACAGTCGTCTTCTCTTGGTTTGTTTCTGGGGGACTTTCAGCCACTCTCGTCGCCAGATACATTCGACACGTTTATGATTCACCTGCCAGCCATCATTTCTCAGCAGGGCCGTGATTCTTCTGTATCTATATCTGCCGTACTGTAGGGCCAGGCTGATAATTGCCTCGGTCACGAGCGCTTCATCATCTCGTGGCTTTACCTGGTGGCGCTGAACAGATCTTTCCCCTCTGAGGTGGACAGCCAGTTAAGCCCTTTGCCCGTCGTTCTGCCTAATGTTTGGCGATTAGATGAGCAATTTCAGTACGGGAAAAATGATGAAGAAGTTGACTAAACAAGCTTGCTACCTTTATCATGTGTCTGCCCTCTTTTGTAATTGTGATGAGATGTTTGTTGGCGCAAAAATCTTACACCACAATTTACCGGGACGGCATTCTGTTTAAATCCTATTTTGGACAAGAGAGTCTTGTGATTATATTTTTGCTTATTTTATACCTGCTCTCTGTTATTTTTTTATGCTAGCTGACCGTTCCCCCTTGCAGGGCGAGCCGGCGTTGTGGAAGATACTATGTCGCAGAGTCATTCTCATCACCTGGTGTACGGTACGCTGTTTGATTATCTCAACGGTGAAGAGCTGATCGATACCGATGACGAGCGCATTCGCCAGCAGATCAGTATTTTGATGACAGAGGAACTCGGTTACCGGCGGGAAGAACTTACGCCTCGCCTCTTTATTGAAACACTTTTCACCCGCAACTTTGTCAGATCCGTCATCGATCTTACTATATCACTTGACGGTCGGCAGGTAATGATCTTACGATACGGTCCCGGTTCGCTTGTCAGCCGGGAGCGTTCGGCGTTAGCCGCCGCACGGGTGCTGAACAGGGAGTATATTATACCGCTGGCTGTGGTCACCAACGGGAGCAGCAGTCTCCTGCTGGATACGGCAACAGGAAAGGTACTTGACGATTCCGGGACGGCAATTCCATCACGGAAAAGATTACAGCTCATGCTGCCCTCGCTGCGGTTTCTTCCTCCGCAGGATGAAGATAAAAAAACGAGGGAGAAGCGTATCCTTAATGCCTTTGATCTCGAACGATGCTGCATAGGCATTTGAACCGACGATACGGCATACGTGTTTTCACCACGGTTTTCTTTACCGGAAGGTAAAAAAGTTATAAGCCACTGAAAAACTGAAACTACCAAGGAGCAGTCATGCCCATGAAAGACATCAGCTGGACCAAGACAAGCTGGAGACAATTTCCGGCCCACCAGCAACCAACCTGGCCAAATGAGGCCGCTGTGCAGAAAGTACTGGCCGAATTAAGCCATCTGCCACCACTTGTTTTCGCCGGCGAGATACGGTCACTCAAAGCCCTTCTTGCCAAAGCGGTTACGGGAGATGCATTTCTTCTCCAGGGCGGCGACTGCTCGGAGAATTTTTCCCAGGTCACCGCCCCAAAAATCCGCGAGGCCCTCCGGGTACTCCTGCAGATGGCGATCACCCTGACCTATGCCGGCGGGGTACCGGTTATAAAAGTGGGCCGCATCGCCGGGCAGTTTGCCAAGCCGCGTTCTTCCGATACAGAGCAGGTTGGCGACCTGGTGCTCCCCTCCTATCGTGGAGACATGGTCAATAGAGCTGACCCGACCATGGAGTCCCGCATACCAAACCCGAAGCGGATGCTCAAGGGCTACAACATGGCGGCTTCGACCCTGAACCTGCTTCGCGCCTTTACACGGGGCGGTTTTGCAGCATTGCACCGGGTCCAGGCCTGGAACCAGGAATTTGTCTCACAATCACCGATGGGACGCTCCTACGAACGCCTTGCCAAACAGGTCGATCAGGCCATCCGGTTTATGGAGACCATTGGCATTCCCGTTGACTCCCCCCAGATAACCCAGGCGCAGCTTTACACTTCCCATGAAGCCTTGCTGCTCGAATATGAAGAATCCCTCACCCGTATAGACTCAACAACCGGGGACTGGTATGACTGTTCAGCCCATATGCTCTGGATAGGCGAGCGTACCAGGCAGGCGGACGGGGCCCATGTTCACTTCCTCAGCGGTGTGCTGAACCCGATCGGCGTCAAGATCGGCCCGAGCTACGACCTGGACGAGATCAAACGGCTTGCGGATCTTCTGAACCCGGATAATGAACCTGGCCGACTGACCTTCATTACCCGGCTGGGCAAGGATGCGATAGAAAAAGTACTGCCGCCGCTGCTGCGTGAGATGAAGAAAGAAGGCCGTAATATTGTCTGGAGCTGTGATCCGATGCATGCCAATACCATTACCGCTGCAAGTGGTCACAAGACCAGGAAATTCAACGATATCCTGTCCGAATTGACAAGCTTTTTTGAAACGCATTGGGCTGAAGGTACGGTTCCGGGCGGCGTTCATTTCGAACTGACGGGTGAAAATGTGACCGAGTGTGTCGGCGGTGCCCGGGATATCGTCGATGACGATCTGAATCTCAATTACCAGACATCCTGCGATCCGCGTCTGAACGCCGAACAGAGTCTTGAAGTTGCTTTTCAGATTGCAGAGATGATCAGAAGCTGAATCTTCCGCCCAAAGGCCGGGACCCAGACAGGGAGTCCCGGCTTTTTGGCACCGCGGAGACTCCTGTAAAAGATTACATTTGAGTAATTTTTCTTGACCGCACCCCCCTTCCGTTTACTGTTTCAGAATAGTCAGCCTTCTTTTTTATTCATAAAATCGTGAATAGCGCAGCTGAGAAAGCCATCCATTTCACAACATGGAGATTGCAATGAACAAGTCACAGGCCCTTCGCTTCAGTGTAACGCCACTTGCCGCCATTATGTTTCTTCTGGTGCTGACGGTAGCCCTGTCACGAGCGGCATCACCGCAGGACATCGAAATCCTGGACAGATCAGCCAAAGCCTTTGCCAGTGTCGTTAAAGACGCCAAACCGGCTGTCGTCCACATCAAAGTCAGCAGTACCGTAGAATCCAGCCCGGAACTTGAACAATTTTTCAATAATCCGTTTTTTGAGCGTTTCTTCGGCCCGCAATACCGGCAGCAGGAGCCGCAGCAGCGCAAAAGACATCAACAGGGTGCCGGCTCCGGTTTTATTATCAGCAAGGACGGGCTCATCATAACCAACAATCATGTGGTCGATCAGGCAGATAAAATAACCGTGATCCTATCAGACAATGCCGAGGCCGAAGCAAAATTAATCGGCACCGACCCGAGATCGGATGTCGCGTTGATTAAAATTGACGTAAAGACTGATCTGCCGACGATTCCCCTTGGAGATTCCGATAATCTTGAGGTAGGTGAGTGGGTTATCGCCATCGGTAACCCGTTTGGCCTGAGTCAGACGGTCACCGTCGGCGTCGTCAGTGCAAAAGGTCGCAGCCGGATGGGTATTAATGAGTATGAAAACTTTATTCAAACCGATGCGGCCATCAACCCCGGTAATTCAGGGGGGCCGCTGCTCAATATCCATGGTGAAGTAATCGGCATGAATTCAGCCCTCTACAGCCGGACCGGCGGCTACATGGGTATCGGCTTTGCCATTCCGATCAACATGGTGAAGTCTATCGAAGACCAGCTGCAGAAAAACGGTAAGGTGACCAGAGGCTGGCTCGGTGTAGCCATTCAGGATGTAGATGAGAACCTGGCCGAATCTTTTGGCCTGGAGAAAGCTGAAGGCATCCTGGTAAGCGACGTTCAGCCGGACTCTCCCGCTGAGAAGGCAGGCCTCAAGCAGGGCGATGTGCTCCTGAAACTGGGTAATACCCCGCTCAAGGACGTCACCGACCTCAGAAACCGGGTGGCCATGATAATCCCCGGTACCCAGGTAAGCCTGAACATCATCAGGAATGGAAAGCCTGCGGATATGACGGTTACCATCGGGGAACAGCCTTCTGATTTCGGCGCTGTTGCCCAGGGTCCGAAGACCAATGGCTCGCTCAAGGATTTCGGCCTCGTCCTGCAGGAACTCACCCCGGATCTGGCCGAGCAGCTCGGTTACCAAGACCGGCAGGGCGTCGTTATCAGTGAGGTGGAGCCTCAGAGCCCGGCAGATAATTCAGGCCTCAAACCGGGACAGCTCATCGAGGAGGTAAACAAAACGAAAGTTACCAGCCTGAAAGAAATGAACCAGCTCATCCAGGAATCTGAAAACAAGAATCGCATCCTGCTCAAGGTTCGTTCCGGCGGTTTCAGCCAGTATGTGGTATTAAGAGCGGAATAGCGCTACGTACCCTGAAACAGGTTCAGGGTATCATGGCGGGAAGATACAGCAGGGGTTAACCGGGCTTTGAACAGCCCGGTTAACCCCTGCTGCGTTTTAAGCCTCCCTTGGTGCTGAAGCCTGTGCACAGCAAAGGCGGGTCAGGCGGTGGCAGGAAAACAGATATTCAGTACATCCTGGAAGGTTTTTGCAAAAAAGGGAGTAATTCCAGACCGGATATGCTCCGGCAGCAACGCAAAATCCTCCCGGTTATCCTCCGGCAGGATAACCTGCTTGAGCTTTGCCCGGGTGGCGGCGATGATTTTTTCTTTTACCCCGCCGATCGGCATCACCATGCCGCTCAGCGTCAATTCACCGGTCATTGCCGTATCCGGCACAATGGACTGCCCGATCGCGAGTGAATAGAGGGCGCAGGCCATGGTAATACCTGCCGAAGGCCCATCCTTTGGTGTGGCACCGGCCGGTACATGCAGGTGGATAAAATTCTTCATGAAAAATTCGAGCAATTTTTCATTATCCCGGCACAGAGATCTCACGTAACTATAAGCAATCTCAGATGATTCAACCATAACCTGGCCGAGCTGCCCGGTCTGTTTAAAGCCCGCCGTCCCGGTTGCCGCAGCAGCCGCTTCAATATAGAGTGTCGTGCCTCCCATGCTGGTATAAGCCAGTCCCGTCACCACACCGACACGAGGTTTACGGAAAATTTTCTCATCGGAGAAGACCTTTTTGCCAAGCAGTTCAGGCAGGTCTGATATCTTGATCCTTACCTTCCTGTCCGGATCCCTGACGAGTTCCTTGGCGACCTTTCGCAGGATTTTCTTGATCCGGTTCTCCAGGTTTCTTACCCCGGCTTCCCGGGCATAGCCGTCTACCATAGCGCCGATAACCGGCGTTGGAATACTTACCTGGCTTTTGGTCAGTCCATGCAATTTAAGTTGTTTAGGGAGCAGGTGCCGTTTGGCTATCTCAACCTTTTCAGCCTGGATATAACCCGGCAGACGAATAACCTCCATGCGGTCGATCAGCGGTGCAGGAATCGTCTCCATCTGGTTGGCGGTGCAGATAAAGAGAACCTTGGAGAGGTCAAAGCGGACATCAAGATAGTGATCAAGAAAATCCCGGTTCTGCTCGGGATCAAGGACCTCAAGAAGCGCTGAGGCGGGGTCCCCTCGAAAACTTGCCCCGATTTTATCTATCTCATCCAGCATTATCAGCGGATTTGCTGTCTTGCAGGTCTTGATGGCCTGCAAAAATTTACCCGGCAGGGCTCCGATATAGGTGCGCCGGTGTCCCTTGATTTCAGCCTCATCCCGCATACCGCCAAGGGAAAAACGATAAAACTCCCGACCGAGGCTTCGGGCAATCGATTGCCCGACTGACGTTTTCCCCACCCCGGGAGGTCCTATCAAAAGAATAATTGAGCCGGCAAGATCTCCCTTGACAATACCGACGGAAATGAGTTCAAGGATACGCTCTTTGACCTCATCGAGCCCGTAATGATCGTCATTCAGCACCTTCTCCGCCTTGGTGATATCGTAATTGTCTTTGGAATAGACCCCCCACGGCAGAATGGTGAGCCAGTCAAGATAGGCCCGGGTTACATTGAACTCGGCCGATGACGGTTCGAGGAGTTTGAGTTTTTCGAGCTCTTCCTTGATGCGTTCTTCGCCTTCTGCTGATGGCTTGAGCTTTTTCAGCCGCTTCTCAAATTTCTCGACCTCACTTTCCGCACCGTCCTTGGTAAGTCCCAGTTCTTTCTTGATCTCCTGCAGCTGCTGTTTCAGGAAAAATTCGCGCTGCTGCTTGGACAGTCTATCCTCAATCCGCTTGGAGATATCCGCTTTGATTTTCGATATTTCGATCTCTTTCTTTAATAAAATAAGAACCTGTTCAAGGCGCTTTTGCACCGAGGTGGTATCAAGAATGGCCTGGAGTTCCGATCCTGATGAGGTGGTCATGGAGGCGGCAAAATCAGCGAGTGCGCTCGGGTCACTGACATTGATTCGTTCGAGCAGCAAGCCCAGTCCTTCCTTGAATAGCGGGTTCAAGGTGACAAGCTCCTTGATGCAGTCGATAATGGCCACAGAATAGGCTTTCAGTTCATCACTGGCCTCCCGCCTCATCTCATACAGATATTCAACCCGTGCCTTGAAGAACGGCTGCTGCCTCGTCATCTCCTTGACCCTGAAGCGCTCCTGGGCCTGGGCAAGCAGTTGCAGGGGCTGCCCGGCCGTTGGCTGAGAAATCTGCACAACCCTGGCGGCAACGCCAACTTCAAAAAAATCTTCCATTGAACGGGGTGCATGTGCCATACCGGCATCAACAGGTTTGACCAGCAGCAGGCCAAGATAAAGAGGGGTGCCTTTTTCCTGGGCCTCAAGAATCATTTTCTGAATACCCTGGTCTTCCACCATTATCGGTCCCATCATCTTGGGAAACATCGGACGATCGAAGAGGGGAACAATAAGCAGGGCTTCGGGCAGCAGATCCTTGGCCAACACCAGTGAAGTTTCTGCTTCCTGAGTCTCATTTTCCTGATCCAGCTCAATATCTCCTTCAGGTGTTATGACAGTCGGCTTTTCAGACATGTGTTATTTTCTCCTCCTTGAAAAAGGTATCATGCTCAATTGATTAAAATGGTATGTCCTCTATCCATTTTGGCAATACTGATAAGCAAAATGATACCGGGAAAATATTACTCAAGAGGGTGTTTATAAACAGAGTGCTTCCGCTACTGAACCCATGATCCCACGGTCTTGCATCAGCAGGGCCGAGCACCGCAGCAGTGCATGCAAATCCAAGCGCCCCCCCTGCCGCCGGATTGCTGTCAATTCATGATGGACAGCAGGATGAGCAGTGCCAGAATGACGACGAAGATGATGCCGACCTTGTAGCACACAGCAGATTCATTCACCTGATGCATCGCATGGTTATCCATAGCATATTATCCTTGTTGAAGATCAGCTTTCTCGCCGTTGTGTTCAGCGATGTGCTACTGCTCCTTGTTATTGTCTGCTCCGGGAGGAGGTGGCGGGCCGGTCTTTTTCCCGCTGTCGGAAAGCGGCGGTTCATCACCCGGTTTTGCCCCGGGAACAGCGATCTTTTCCAGATAAGCACCAACCAGGATAAAGGTCGCCAGCGGTTGCGTGATAAGAAAGGCAAGCGGCAATGACGAGCCAACCGACATGATGCCCACATAGATGATCGTTACCACGATATGGTCGCTGATCGGCTCTTCCGTTGCCATGTCCCACGATTTTCTCAAAGCCTCAAAGAGCCCGAGCTCCCGGTCGGTCATCAGAGGAAGCATATAAAACGCGGCAAAGGCGACAAAACCGACCACGATAAAGCCGGGCAGAACGAGAAGCGAAAAACCGATAAGAGCCACGACGACAAGCAGCAGGAAAAAGACGAATAACGGAAAAAAAAGCCGCATCTGGGAAAAGAGGTCCTTTATTTCAGGTTCCCTCCCGTCCCGGACCACCCGCAGCAACGACTGGACATACCCCGCCGTCGTGACCGGCGCCAGGATACCCAAGGTGATCATAATCAGGAGCATCTGAACAAAAGTAACCAGAAGAATCGACCCGATATGATCCAGCGTGTTTCGCCAGCTTTGCACTACAAGGTTCTTAAAATCCATCTTGTCCCTCGCTTTGTCCACTATTGTTATTGAAAAAGCACCTCAAGAAATTCCTGGATGGTTGCAACTCCTGAAATCTCCATCGATGTCTTACCCCGCAACCGTTTAACATTTGTTTTCGGCATGATGAAGCCGCTGAACCCGAGCCGCTGTGCTTCTTTCAACCGCAGTTCCATATTGCCGACTGCCCGCACCTCACCGGCCAACCCCACTTCCCCGCAAACAACCGTATCTGCCGCAACCGGCTTGTCCAGAATGCTTGAGGCAAGCGCACAGATAACGCCAAGATCGAGCGCCGGTTCATCAATTCGTATGCCGCCTGCAATATTGAGAAAAATATCATGACCATACAGATCCATACCGGCTTTCTTCTCAAGTACGGCACAGAGCAGTGCCAGGCGCTGCGGATCGGCCCCGATGGCTGTTCTTCTGGCCGTACCAAGGTTCGTCGGACTGACAAGGGCCTGCACCTCCACGAGAATCGGCCTTGTTCCCTCCATGCTCGGCAGAACAACAGAGCCGGAAACATCAAGCGGACGCTCAGCTAGAAACATCTCCGAAGGATTGACGACCTGGACCAGCCCCTCTTCCTTCATCTCGAAGACCCCGATCTCATTGGTGGAACCGAACCGGTTCTTCACGGTCCTCAGCACCCGGTAGGCATGGGAGCGTTCGCCCTCAAAATAGAGCACCGTGTCAACCATGTGCTCGAGAATTCTCGGTCCAGCCAGGGTCCCTTCCTTGGTGACATGGCCAACGAGGACCACCGGAATATTGTCCCGTTTGGCCATGTCAACCAGGCGGGCGGCTGATTCACGAACCTGGGTTACCGAACCCGGTGCGGAGGCATGCTCCTGGCAGGTCAGGGTCTGGATGGAATCAACCGCCAGAAGCGCCGGTTTCATCTCTTTGGCCATGGCGATGATTTTCTCAACGGCGGGTTCCGTTGCCAGGAATTGGTTTTCATGCAGTGCGGACAGGCGGCGTGCCCTCATCTTGATCTGATGCGCCGACTCCTCTCCGGATACATAGAGTACCGTCATCCCCTGTCTGGCAAGAGATGAGAGCATATGCAGGAGCAGCGTGGATTTACCTATTCCCGGGTCTCCGCCGATCAGGATTACTGATCCCGCGACAATGCCGCCGCCCAGCGTCCGGTCAAGTTCCTCGATACCGGTTACGGCCCGCTCGTTCTCCTGCTCGGGTGCCGCTGTCAGGGGGTGCGGCTTCTCATAGTCGACCGCACCATGGCTGCCTCCGGCGATCGGCCGCAGTTCATCCATGCTCTCCCATTTGCCGCATTCGGGGCAGCGTCCAAGCCATTTGCCGCTCCGGTATCCGCACTCCCGGCAGGAATAATGTATCTTTTCTTTTACCGACTTGATGGTTTTCTCCCTTCACGGATAGTTCAGAAAAAAGCACTTATTCCCCTTTACTCAGGCGGCTCTGTGCCTATGTTAAGCAACAGTAACAATAGACTGTCATGTTGTGAAGAGAATTCCCTGACAAAACGAATTGTATCATTTTTACGAATGCAGATGCCAAATAATCAGAAAAATAGCGTCTCATCATGGATCCCGCTTTCAACCTCCCTCTCCTTTCTTCTGAGAAACAAGGTGCTGTTTGGCTGGTCACTGATGCTGGTGCTGATCACGATGATCCTTACCTGGCTTGGATATGAACTCACGACAGGAATGCTGGACAACCTGACATCAACCTTTTTTGCCTCTTCCCCGGCTGCCGAAGGCTGGTTGGGGTGGCTTAAACTGGGTGGCTGGTTCGCGGCGAAATACCTTTTCCTTCTGGTTTCGAGAATTGTAGCGTTTTTCCTTGCCTTTCTGCTTGCCTACAGCCTTTCCACGCCATTTTATGTTTTTCTCAGTACTGCTGCGGAAAGGATTTTCTGCGGGGCAGGTTTCACAGCGGACGAGCCTGTCACGCTGCTGTCAATTTTGAAAGATCTCCTTGAGGGCTTTAAGATAGCAGCTTTTGGCATCCTCATAACGATAATCGCGCTTCCGGCCAGTTTTATACCGGTCGTCGGGCAAATAGCGGTTTTCGTTATCTACACCTTTTACTCTACCCTGATGTTTATCGACTACCCTGCCTCCCGCAGGCATTGGAGTCTTGGACGGAAATTGTCCTGGATCAGAAAGCATTACCGGGTTTCCCTGCGCCTCGGTATCATTCCAGCGGTAATAAGCATGGTGCCGGTGCTTAATCTGTTTCTGATCGCCGCTGCCTTTCCCCTTCTGACCGTGCACGCAACACTGAATTTCTCGAACATGGAGCAACCGCCGCCCCCTTCGGCACGTCCTCGCCCTTCCGGGTGAATCCGTCACACCAGCTCCGCCATCACGACATTGGCAAAACGTCGACCTTTCAAGGATAGGCAGAGCACCTCCCCGTTAAGTTCCAGCAATCCGTCTTCAACCAGGTTCACCAGGCTGTCGCCATAAACGTCGCGGTAGTTCAGGCCATAGCGCCTGATGAGCCGATTCTCCTCGACACCTTCGAGGAGACGCAAACCCATGATGACCGTTTCCCTGAAGGAAGCAGCGGTATCTAGCTGCTCGCTTTCTTCAACGATCGGTCTGTTCTGCAGGAGATGCTCACTATAGCGGACGGGATCAGAAATTCTTCGTGAGCGTCGTCCGTTCAGGTAGCTCACCGCCCCGGCGCCGCAGGCAAGGTACTCATCATTATGCCAATAGACAACATTATGCCGGCACTCGAATCCGGGCCGACTGAAGTTTGAGATTTCATACTGGGTGAATTTGTTTTTCGTGCAAAGCTCCTGGGTTATCTCATCCATGGCCAGGATCTCATCCTCTTCCGGCAAAATCAGACAACCCTGTTGTAAATTGTCGTAAAAGAACGTGTTTTCTTCAATGCCCAGCTGGTACAGGGAAAGGTGTTCGGGCTCCAGTGCCAGAGCCTGCTCGAGACTCCTGCGCCAGCTGTTTTGCGTCTGGTTCGGCAGGCCGTACATGAGATCCAGGCTGATATTTGAAAATCCGGCCCGACGACCATCCCTGAATGCCGAGATTCCCTGCGCAGCATTGTGCAGACGGCCCAGGGCCGCCAGTTCACCATCATCACAGGACTGGATGCCCAGTGACAGCCTGTTGAACCCGGCCTGGTAGAGACCCCTGAGACCGGAGAGGTTCACCGTACCCGGATTTGCTTCGAT